>RKSH01000241.1 GCA_007570945.1 Gammaproteobacteria bacterium
CGCGTGATGTTCGGCCATGTGTTCCGCAACGCCATGCTCATCGTCATCGCCGGCTTCCCCGGCGCCTTCATCGCCACGTTGTTCACCGGCTCGCTGCTGATTGAAATCATTTTTTCACTGGACGGACTCGGCCTGCTCGGCTTTGAGGCGGCGCTGCAGCGCGACTACCCGGTGGTGTTCGGCACCCTGTATTTTTATTCCCTGCTCGGCCTGCTGATGAACCTGGCCGGCGACATCGCCTACACCGTGGTGGACCCGCGCATTGACTTTGAGGCGCGCCGGTCATGAAAAACGCCGCGCGCCAGGGCCTGTCGCCGCTGACCCGCCGCCGCCTGCGCCTGTTTGCGGCCAACCGCCGCGGCTTCTGGTCGCTGTGGATTTTCGCCGCGCTGTTCAGCGTCTCCCTCGGCGCCGAGCTCATCGCCAACGACAAGCCGGTGCTGGTGCGCTACCAGGGCGAATTTTACGCGCCGATTTTCAAGCGCCACGCCGAGACCGTGTTCGGCGGCGAGTTTGAAACCGAAACCGAATACCGCGACCCGTTCATCATGGAAAAAATCAACGCCGAGGGCTGGATGCTGTGGCCGCCCATCCGCCACAACTACCGCAGCGTGGCCTGGGATTTGCCGGTGCCGGCGCCGTCACCGCCGGACGCCGCGCACTGGCTCGGCACCGACGACCAGGCGCGGGATGTGACGGCGCGGCTAATCTACGGTTTCCGCATCTCGGTGCTGTTCGGCTTCGCCCTCACCATCGCCAGCGCGGTTATCGGCGTCGCCGCCGGCGCGGTGCAGGGCTATTTCGGCGGGCGGCTGGATTTGTTGTTTCAGCGTTTCATTGAAATCTGGCAGGGCCTGCCGGTTTTGTTTTTGCTGATTATTCTGGCCAGCGTGGTGCGGCCGAATTTCTGGTGGCTGCTGGGGCTGATGCTGCTGTTCAGTTGGACCAATTTTGTCGGCGTGGTGCGCGCCGAGTTTTTGCGCGCGCGCAACTTTGACTATGTGCGCGCCGCCCGGGCCCTCGGCGTCGGTGACGGCCGCATCATGCTGCGCCATGTGCTGCCCAACGCCGTGGTCGCGACGTTGACTTTCATGCCTTTCACCCTCGCCTTCTCGGTCACCGTGCTGACCTCGCTGGACTTCCTCGGCTTCGGCCTGCCGCCGGGCGAGGCCTCCCTCGGTGAACTTCTGGCCCAGGGCAAGGCCAACCTGCAGGCCGTCTGGCTCGGGCTGGTCGGCTTTTTTTCCATCGGCGTGATGCTGAGTTTGATGATTTTCATCGGCGAGGCGGTGCGCGATGCATTTGACCCGAGAAAAAATCCGTGAACAAAAAAGAAACCGCCGCGCCGCTTCTGGAAATCACCAATCTCGCGGTGCGCTTTCGCGACACCGACGGCGGCGAGGCCGCGGTGCTGCGCGGCGTTTCACTGTCGCTGCGGCGCGGCGAAACGGTCGCCCTGGTCGGCGAGTCCGGCTGCGGCAAAAGCGTCACCGCGCTGTCCATACTGCAACTTCTGCCGGCCGCCGCGCGCCATTCCGGCGGCGGCATCCGCTTCAACGGCCGGGAAATCACCGGCGCCGGCAAGGCCGAACTGCGCGCCCTGCGCGGCGGCCGCATCGGCATGATTTTTCAGGAGCCCATGACCTCGCTGAACCCGCTGCACACGGTGGAAAAACAAATCGGCGAAACCTTAATCCTGCACCGCGCCATGAGCGGCGCGGCGGCGCGGCGGCGCACCGTGGAGCTGCTGGCCCGGGTCGGCATCGACGAGCCGCAAAAACGGCTCAAGGCCCACCCGCACCAACTCTCCGGCGGCCAGCGCCAGCGGGTGATGATTGCCATGGCGCTGGCCAATCGGCCGGATCTTCTGATTGCCGACGAGCCCACCACCGCGCTGGATGTCACCACCCAGGCGCGGATTCTTAAACTGTTGCGCGACTTGCGGCGCGAACTGCGCATGTCCATGCTGCTGGTCACCCACGACCTCGGCATCGTGCGCAACATGGCCGACCGCGTGGCGGTGATGAAAGACGGCGCCATCGTGGAAAACGCGGCCGCCGGACAACTGTTCAACTCGCCGCAACACCCTTACACCCGCCGCCTGCTCGGCGCCGCGCCCGGCCGCGCACCGCGCAAACCGCCGGCCGGCGGCGAGGAAATTCTGCGCGCGCGCAACATGCGCGTGTGGTTTCCGGTCAAAAAAGGAATCCTGCGCCGCACCGTGGACCACATCCGCGCCGTGGACGGCGTCGACCTCAGCCTCCGCGCCGGCCGCACGGTGGGCGTCGTGGGCGAATCCGGCTGCGGCAAAACCACCCTCGCCCTGGCGCTGCTGCGGTTAATTAAAAGCAGCGGCGAAATCACTTTTCGCGGCCGCGACCTGCGCGCCGCGGAGCGGAAAAACCTGCGCAAATTGCGCCGCGGGATGCAAATTGTTTTTCAGGATCCATATGCAAGCCTAAGCCCGCGCCTCAGCGTCGCCGACATTGTGGGTGAGGGTTTGCCGGTGCACGGCTTGTGCCGCGATGCCGGCGAGCGCGAGCAGTTGGTCGCCGCAACCCTGGCCGAAACCGGCCTTGACCCCGGCCTGCGCCACCGCCACCCCCACGAGTTCTCCGGCGGCCAGCGCCAGCGCATCGCCATCGCCCGCGCCATCATTCTCAGACCCAAACTGCTCATTCTCGACGAACCAACCTCGGCGCTGGACGCATCGGTGCAGGTGCAAATCATCCAACTCCTGCGCGACCTGCAGGCGCGCCACAATCTCGCCTACCTGTTCATCACCCACGACCTCCGAATCATCCGCGCCGTCAGCGACGAAATGATTGTCATGCGCGCCGGCGCCGTTCTGGAACACGGCGCCACCGAAACCATTTTCCAAAACCCGGCCCACGACTACACCCGCGCCCTGGTCAACGCCGCCACCGTCACAATCTGATTTCCCCCGTGGCGGTTGTGAGTGGTCGGCGCCGTGGTGGTTGATGCCCAGGCTCAGGCGGCGGTTCGCGGCGGATGCCGTCTTACAGGGTGAGGGTTTCGCCGCCGGAGGAAAGTTGCGCGGTGGACGGGGATTTTTAAAACCGCCATTCGCCGCTGAAAAGATTGCGGTAATCACCCCCGGCGCTGACGCCGAGTTCCATATCCACGCTCAGCCGGCCGCCGCTCCAACTAATGCCGCCGCTGCCGCGGTCGCGGTTGAAAGTGGCATGCGGCGCCAGGCGGCTAGAGTGGCGGGCGGTGACGGTGAAACCTGAATTCAACCAGCAAGTGTGCGATAAATACCACAGACACCATCCCTTGTTTCGCCAATTGTATTATTTCCATACCACAATACAACAAAAAAACCGCATAAACTCACACCGTCGCCGCAGGGATGAAAAGGCGGGATGAAAGAGGTGGTAGTTTGCGCGCCCGACACGTCAAATTTCTTGACCCTAAAGTCACCTAGAATTTTAACGGTTACGATTATTATTACTATTAGCAAAAATTTTGGATGATGTCAAAAAAAGGGTCATGACAAGTTTAGCGAGGTGTCCGCCACCGGCAAGCTGCCGGAGACCACCACGGCGCCGGGGGGCTGAATTTTTGCGCGAAATGCATTGGCGTCTTACCTCGGCGAGAGGGAATTATGGGATGTCAACAGCGAGTCATTTGGCACCGGCGGGGACGGTAAAAAATCACGAGCCGGCGGCGCGGCACAAAATATTGGATACCCATTCTCCAACCTTGATCCCTTGAATCTCGGCCGCCGCCCGGGCGGCGGCAAAGGCCTCCGGCGAAACCGAAACGCGATGCCGCGGCTTTTGCGGCTTTTGCGGATTTTTGCCGATGCGCGCGCAAAATTCCAGATAATCGTCCACCGCTTCGTGGAAAGCGTCCTCTAATTCGCGCTTGCTGTCGCCGTGAAACCCGACGATGTCCCTGACGCCCATGATATGGCCCACCAGAAACCCGTCCTCTTTGCTGTACCGAATCATGGCGCGGTAGTTTTTGTAGGACAGGATTTTTTCGTGGGTCATGTTTTTCATGGCGTTACCCCGTTTCTGCGAAGAAATTCGCGGACATGCCGCACCTGATATGGGTGCGCCTCTCTTTGCGGATGCGGTCTGTGCATGGTAACAGCATCGCCTTGGATATGAAACCGGACGCGCGACCCGCGGCCCTCAATCATAACCGCGCCCGCCGCGACTAACAACGCCTCGACATCCCGCCACGCGATGTTGTACCGCACCGGCTGTGCAAACACGGCGCACAAGGTGCGTAGCTGGCGGTTGTTAAGCGGCACCATCCACCACCGCCCACTCAAACATCGCGCAGCAATTCGTTGATTGCAACCTTGGCGCGGGTTTTGGCGTCCACCTGTTTGACAATGACGGCGCAGTAGAGGCTGTGGCTGGCGTCCGCCGCCGGCAGGCTGCCGGAGACCACCACGGCGCCGGGGGGGATTTTGCCGTAGGTGACGTTGCCGCTGGCGCGGTCCAGGATGCGGGTGCTCTGGCCGAGGAAGACGCCCATGGAAATCACCGCGCCCTCGCCGACAATCACGCCCTCCACCACTTCCGAGCGCGCGCCGATGAAGCAGTTGTCCTCAATGATGGTGGGCGCGGATTGCAGCGGCTCCAAGACGCCGCCGATGCCGACGCCGCCGGAGAGGTGGACGTTTTTGCCGATTTGCGCGCAGGAGCCGACGGTGGCCCAGGTGTCCACCATAGTGCCGCGGTCCACAAAAGCGCCGATGTTGACGAAGCACGGCATCAGCACCACGCCGCCGGCGATGTGCGCGCCGCGCCGCACGGTGGCCGGCGGCACCACGCGGGCGCCGGCGGCGGCGAATTGGGCGGCATCAAAGCCGGCGTATTTGCCCGGCACCTTGTCATAACACCGGGCGTGGCCGGCACCGCTGACGCTGTTGTCGCGCAGGCGGAATGAAAGCAGCACCGCTTTTTTCAGCCACTGGTTTACCGTCCACTCACCGGCGGCGTTTTTTTCGGCAACCCGCGCCTGGCCGGTGTCGAGCAGGGTGATGGCCTGGTCCACCGCCGCGCGTACATCAGCCGGGGCGCTGCCGGGGCGCAACTGGTCGCGCCGTTCGTAAGCTCGTTCAATGACGGCGGCGATGCTTGCCGTGTTCACAGCGCCTCTCCCGGCGGCAGGGTGAGGACTTCGCGGCCGTCTTCGGTGACCAGCACGGTGTGCTCCCACTGCGACGACAAACTGTGGTCGCGGGTGACCACCGTCCAACTGTCGGGCAGCAGGCGCGTCTCGCATCCACCGGCATTAATCATGGGCTCAATGGTGAACACCATGCCCGGTTCAAGAACAATGCCGGTGTCGGGCCGGCCGTAGTGCAGCACTTGCGGGTCCTCGTGGAACTCGCGGCCGATGCCGTGGCCGCAGTAGTCGCGCACCACCGAGAAGTCGTTGCGCTCGGCGTGGCTTTGGATGCGGTGGCCGATGTCGCCGAGCCGCGCGCCGGGGGCCACCGCGCCGATGCCGCGCGTCATGCACTCGTAACTGACCCGCATTAAGCGCTCGGCCAACACCGGCGGCCGGCCCACGGCGAACATGCGGCTGGTGTCGCCGTGGTAGTCGTCCTTGATGACGGTGATGTCGATGTTCACGATGTCGCCGTTTTTCAGTTTGCGCTGGCCGGGGATGCCGTGGCACACCACGTGGTTCACCGAGGTGCAGATGGAGCGCGGGTAGCCTTTGTAGTGGAGGGGCGCCGGCACCGCATTCAGCTGCTCGGTGATGAAACGGTGGCAGCAGTCGTCCAGCTCGCCGGTGGTGACGCCGGGGTGGACCTTGGGTCCGATCATTTCCAGCACGCGCCATGCGGCCTCGCCGGCGGCGCGCATTTTCTCCACCTCGCGCGGGGTTTTAAGCGGAATATTCATGGTGGGCCGCGCGCAATGTTACACCATCACCGCCGCCCTTGCGCTACAATGGCCTGATGAACAACGTCCGCCTGCTTGATGACGCCGCCGAGTCGCGGCTGGTGCGCAACCGGCTGCTTTTTGCCGCGGTGCTGGCGGCATTGCTGGCGGCGCTGTTAGTGGCGCGGGTGGTGTACCTGCAGGTGTCGCAGCACGAATCGTACGTGGCGCAGTCGCGCGAAAACCGCATCCGCCTCATCCCGGTGGCGCCGCCGCGCGGTTTAATATACGACCGCAACGGCGTGCTGCTGGCGCGCAATGTTTCGGTGTTCAATCTGGAGGTGGACCCGGAGCAGGTGCAGAACATGGACGACATGCTGCACCGGCTGAGCCAGTTGGTGGAACTGGGCGACGCCGAGGTGAACAACTTCACCCGCACCCTGGGCCGCGCGCGCGCTTCCAGCCTGCTGTTGCGCACGCGCCTAAGCCAGGAGGAACTGGCGCGGTTTTCGGTGAACCGCCACCGTTTCCCCGGCGTTGAAATCCGCACCCGCCTGCAGCGGCTTTACCCCCTCGGCGACCTCACCGCCCATGTGCTCGGCTATGTGGGGCGCATCAGCGCCGATGATTTGGAGCAAATCGACGCCGCCGCCTACCGCGGCGTGGACCATATCGGCAAACTCGGCCTGGAATCGTGGTATGAGCGCGACCTTCTGGGGCGGCCCGGTTTTGAGCAAGTGGAAACCAACGCCCACGGCCGCATCATCCGCCTTTTGTCGCGCACGCCGCCGACGCCGGGGCGCAACCTGCGGCTTGGCCTGGACATTGAATTGCAGCGCGTGGCCCTGGAGGCCCTGGGCGCCGAGCGCGGGGCGGTGGTGGCCATTGAGCCGGCCAGCGGCGATGTGCTGGCCATGGCCAGCAGCCCGGCCTACGACGCCAACCGTTTTGTGCGCGGCATCGACAGCGCCTCCTACCAACTGCTGAGCGGGTCGCCGGACAAGCCGCTGCTGAACCGCGCGCTGCGCGGCAGATACAGCCCCGGCTCCACCATCAAAGGCGTGGTGGGCCTGGCCCTGCTTGAGGCCGGCGCGGCGGTGAAGACGCACTGCCCGGGCTGGTTCTCGCTGCCGGGCAGCAGCCGCCGCTACCGCTGCTGGCAGCGCGAGGGCCACGGCGATGTGAACCTGCACTCCGCCATCGTCCAGTCTTGCGACGTGTATTTTTACCGCGCCGCCGCCGCCCTCGGCATTGAACCCATCGCGCGCGCATTGCGCTCTTTCGGCCTCGGCCGCGCCACCGGCATCGACACCGACGGTGAACTCAGCGGCCTGGTCCCCGACCCGCAGTGGAAGCGCGCGGCGGTGAACGAGTCGTGGTTTCCCGGCGAGACCCTGATTACCGCCATCGGCCAGGGCGCGACGCTGGTGACGCCGTTGCAGTTGGCCGCGTTGACCGCGACCCTGGCCAACCGCGGCGCCGCAACCCAGCCCCGGCTGGTGACGGCGCTTGATGTGAACGCCGACGGTGAGTTCACCGCCGACGAGGAACGGCGGCCGTTGCGACTGGGCAAAGGCGGTGACGGCGGCCCCATCGGCGGCGCCGATGACTTTCGCGCGGTGGTCAAGGCCATGGTGGACGTGGTGCACAGCAAGAGCGGCACCGCGCGCCACATTAAAACCGAGCGCTACGCCATCGCCGGCAAAACCGGCACCGCGCAGGTGATTTCCATCGCCCAGGACGAGGAATACGACGCCGAAAAACTGGACAAGCGCTTTCACGACCACGCGCTGTTCATCGCGTTCGCCCCGGCCGAAGAGCCGGCCATCGCGGTGGCCGTCATTGTGGAAAACGGCGGCAGCGGCAGCATCACCGCCGCCCCCATCGCGCGCCGGGTGATGGACCACCACCTTCGCGGTTTGACCGTCGCGGAGGCCGGATCCACCGGCGACAATGGCGCCTCCGCCGTCACCGCCGTGCAATGAACGTCAGCGGCGTCACCGCCTGGGCGCGCAGTCTGGATTTGCCGCTGTTGGCCGGCATTTTGGCGCTGTGCGGAGTGAGCATGGCGTTGGTGTACAGCGCCAGCGGCCAGGACCCGGCGCTGTTGGCACGGCAGGGGACGCGCATCGGGGTGGCGCTGCTGGTGATGTTGGTGATGGCGCGGGTGCCGCCGCGTGTACTGCAACGCTGGTCGCCGTGGGTGTACGGCGCCGGGCTGGCGCTGCTGGCGTTGGTGCTGCTGGCGGGCATCGCCGGCAAGGGCGCGCAGCGCTGGCTGGAGCTGGGGCAGCTGCGCTTCCAGCCGGCCGAGGTCATGAAAATCGCGTTGCCCATGATGGTGGCGTGGATGCTGTCGCAGCGGCCGCTGCCGCCGCATGCCTGGCAACTGCTGCTGACCCTGTTGGTGGTGTTCGTGCCGGCGTGGCTGGTGATTGAGCAGCCGGATCTGGGCACCGCCATCCTTATCGCGCTGTCGGGGGTGACGGTGGTGTTCCTCGCCGGCATCCGCTGGCGGTGGATACTGCTGCTGCTGGCGGTGGTGACGGCGGCGGCGCCCATGCTGTGGTGGTTTGTGCTGCTGGATTACCAAAAGCAGCGCATCGTCACCGCCTTTGACCCGTGGGCCGACCCGCTCGGCACCGGCTACCACATCATCCAGTCCATCATCGCCATCGGCAGCGGCGGGCTGCTGGGCAAGGGCTGGCTGAACGGCAGCCAGTCGCAACTGGAATTCATTCCCGAGCGCAGCACCGATTTTATTTTCGCCGTGCTGGCCGAGGAATTCGGGCTGCTGGGCGTGCTGGGATTTTTTGCGCTGAGTTTTTTTGTGGTTTTGCGCGGACTGTGGATTGCCTTCATCGCCCGCGACACCTATTCGCGGCTGCTGGCCGGCTGTTTTTCGCTGACCGTGTTTTTTTATTTCTTTGTGAACGTGGGCATGGTCTCCGGCATCCTGCCGGTGGTGGGCATGCCGCTGCCGCTGGTGAGTTTCGGCGGCAGTTCCATGGTGACGCTGATGCTGGGCTTCGGCATCATCATGAGCATTCAGGCGCACCGCGACCTGTTGCGGCAGAAGTGAGGGTGAGGGTGAAAGAGCGGCTTTGTTTATTCGGCATGCTGGCCATGGCGGCGTGGAATCCGGCCGCCGCCCTCACCATTGCCGACCACCCGAAGTTGGAAGAATTCGCCGCGCACATGGAGCGCAAACACAACTTCACCCGCGCCGAATTGGAGGCGGTGTTCAACCACGCCACCCTGCGGCCGGCGGTGCTGGCGGCCATCCGGCGGCCGGCGGAAAGTTTGCCGTGGCACCGCTACCGCAAAATTTTTCTCACCGAGGCCAACGTGGCCGGCGGCGTTCAATTCTGGCGCGACCACCGCGCCACGTTGGCGCGCATGGAAAAAAAATTCGGCGTGCCGCCGGAAGTGGTGGTGGCGATTATCGGCGTTGAGACGCGCTACGGCGCAAACAAGGGCGCCATTCCGGTGCTGGACTCGCTGGCCACATTGGCCCTGCGCTACCCCAAGCGCGCCGCATTTTTCACCGCCGAACTGGAGCAGTTTCTGGTGCTGTGCCGCGAGGAAGATTTCACCCCGCAATCGCTGCGCGGCTCCTACGCCGGCGCCATGGGCATCCCGCAATTTATCTCCAGCAGTTACCGCAACTACGCCGTGGATTTCAACGGCGACGGCCGCCGCGACCTGTTGGGCGAGCCGGCCGACGCCATCGGCAGCGTGGGCAACTACCTAAGCCGCCACCGCTGGCGCGCCGGTTTCCCGGTGGCGCTGCCGGTGAGCGTCACCGAAGGAGCCGAGCCGGGCGACGGTTTGCAGCCGCAATTAACAGTGGCGCAACTGCGCGGCCGCGGCGTGCAACTGAACGCCGACATCGCGCTGGACCAGCACAAGGCGATGTTAGTGGAACTGGAATTGGAAGACGCCGTCGAGCATTGGATTGGCCTTGAGAATTTTTTCGTCATCACCCGCTATAACCGCAGCAAACTGTACGCCATGGCGGTGCACCGGCTAAGCCGCCGGATTGCAGAACAATGGCACGCGGCACAGTAACCGCCCTCGCCTGCTGCGCGCTGTTGGCCGCCTGCGCCAATGTGGAGCGCGCGCCGCCGCCCTCACCCCCGCCGCCGGATGACAACCCGCGCAAGTTTTACCCCGGCGACGGTTTGCCGGAGGAGGAGGTTGACGTCGCCGCCATCCCCGACGCGGTGCCGGTTGCGGAGCCGCGCAGCGCCGGCGGCAACCGCCCCTACGCCGCTTTAGGCAAAATCTACGTGCCGCTGCATTCGGCGCGCGGTTTTCGCCAGCGCGGCACCGCGTCGTGGTATGGCCGCGGTTTTCACGGCCGCCGCACCGCCAGCGGCGAGCGGTATGACATGTTCGCCATGACCGCCGCCCATCCCACTCTGCCGCTGCCGACTTTTGTGCGGGTGCGCAACCTCGGCAACGGTTTGTCGGTGGTGGTGAAAGTGAACGACCGCGGGCCGTTCCTGCGCGGGCGGGTGATTGATTTGTCCTTCGCCGCGGCAAAAAAATTGCAAATGGCCTCCGCCGGCACCGCCGAGGTGGAAGTGACCGCGGTGTTTGCCGAGGGTGAGGGTGAGGGTGAGGGTGAAGGTGAAGGTGAGGGCGCGGCGGCACCGCGGTGGTTTGTCCAGGCCGGCGCCTTCGCCAGCGAGGCCCGCGCACTGCAACTTGCACAACACTTGCGCCGCAACAACGTCCC
>RKSH01000097.1 GCA_007570945.1 Gammaproteobacteria bacterium
GAGTTGAACGGCGGGTCCAGGTAAATCAGGTCCACCGATTCGGACTCCATCTCTCGCAGCACCGGAAGATTGTCCGAATAATAAAGCCGCCGCAGCGGCTTGCGGCGTTGTTGCGCGGGTTGTTTCATGGGTGGGGGTGAGTGTGCCACAACTACGCCGCCGGGTGGAAAATTCGGCCGAGGCAGGCCGGCGCCTGTAGTTTTGCGCGGTACGTGTCGCGCGAGATGAGCACCAGCACCAGCACCGTCACCAGGTAGGGCAGCATGGACATGTATTGCGAGGCGATGCCGGCGCCGAGGCCCTGGGCGTGCAGTTGCAGGATGGTGATGCCGCCGAACATGTAGGCGCCGGCCAGCGCGCGCCCCGGCCGCCAACTGGCGAACACCACCAGCGCCAGCGCAATCCAGCCGCGGCCGGCGGTCATGTTCTCGGCCCACATGGGCGTGTAGGACAGCGACAAAAACGCGCCGCCGACGCCGGCCATGGCGCCGCCGAACAGCGCCGCCAGATAGCGCACCAGCACCACGTTGTGGCCGAGGGCGTGCGCCGCATGGTGCGACTCGCCCACCGCGCGCAGCACCATGCCCGGCCGCGTGCGGCCAAGGAACCAGCCCACCGCAACCACCATCGCCACCGACAGATAGACCAGCGCGTCGTGGTTGAACAGCAGCGGCCCGAAGAACGGCGCTTGCGACAGCAGCGGCACCGCCACTTTCGGCAGCGCCTCCACCGGGATGCCCACGTAGTCCAGCCCCAGCAGCGACGACAGGCCGACGCCGAACAGCGTCAGCGCCAGCCCGGTGGCCACCTGGTTGGCCAGCAGCGTCAACGTGAGGAACGCGAACACCAGCGCCATGGCCATGCCGGCCGCCGCCGCCGCCATCACGCCCAGGGCCGCCGAGCCGGTGACGACAGCGGCGATGAAACCGCACACCGCCCCCATCAGCATCATGCCTTCCAGGCCCAGGTTGAGCACCCCGGACCTCTCCACCACCAACTCGCCCACCGCCGCAAACAGCAGCGGCGTCGCCGCGCTGATGATGGTGAGCAGCACCAGGACCACGGTGTCGACGCCGGCCATTATGCTGACCGCACCGCCGGCGCTTTGATGCGGATGCGGTACTTAAGCAGCACGTCGCAGGCAAGGAGGAAGAACAGCAGCATGCCTTGAAACACGCCGGCGATTCCCTGCGGCAGTCCGAGGGTGACCTGCACCGTTTCGCCGCCGAGATACGACAGCGCGAGAATGTGGCCGGCCACCAGGATGCCGAGGGGGTGCAGGCGGCCGAGGAAAGCGACGATGATGGCGGTGAAACCGTAGCCTGGCGAGATGGTGGGCTGGATTTGGCCGATGGGGCCGGTGACTTCCACGATGCCGGCCAGCCCGGCCAGGCCGCCGCTGAGCAGCAGCACCAGCCAGGTGATGCGCGCCGCGCTCATGCCGGCGTAGTCGGCGGCGGCCGGCGACAGGCCGATGACCTTCACCTCAAAACCGAACACCGCGCGCGCCAGCAAAAACCATGCGGCGAGCACCGCCGCGACGGCGAACAGCGCGCCGAGGTGCAGGCGCGTGCCGTCCACCAGCAACGGCAGGGTGGCGGCCGGCGGGAACAGCACGGTCTCGGGAAAGTTGTAGCCGCCGGGGTCGCGCCACGGGCCGTGCACCAGCGCGCTCAGCAGCAGCACCGCCACGTACGTCAGCATCAAACTGGTTAAGATTTCGTTGGCGCCGAAGCGCGTCTTCAAAAATGCCGGCAGCGCCGCCCAGGCCATGCCGCCGGCGACGCCGAGCAGCAGCATGGCCGGCAGCATCAGCGGATGGGCGCCGTCGGGAAACCACACCGCCAGCGCGCCGCCGGCGAGGGCGCCGACGGTGAGTTGGCCCTCGGCGCCGATGTTCCACACATTGGCGCGGAAGCCGATGGCCAGCCCCACCGCGCACAGCACCAGCGGCGTCGCCTTGACCATCAACTCGGCGACGCCGTACAAGTCGGCCAGCGGGGCGATGAAAAAATGAAACAGCACCGCCGGCGGCGCGTAGCCCATGGCGCCAAACAGCAGCAGCCCGGTGAGCAACGTCAACGCCAGCGCCAGGGCCGGCGTCACCAGCACCATCACCGCCGGCGTCCGCGCGCGCGGCTCAAGTCGCGGCAGGTGCACGGTCGGGAATGACGGCGTCGACGTTGGAAGTGACGGTTTCGACTTCCGAAGTGACGGTTGCACCGTCCACATTGCCGACTCCTGCGGCGCCGCTCATGAGGAGGCCGATGGTTGCGGCGCTGAGGCCGGCGGTGGTGACCGGCGGCGACACGCGGCCGGCGTACATCACCGCCATGCGGTCGCTGACCGCGAACAGTTCATCCAGATCCTGCGACACCACCACCACGGCGGCGCCGGCCGCGGCCAGCGCGCGGATGGCGCGGTGAATGGCGGCGACGCTGCCGGCGTCCACGCCCCAGGTCGGCTGCGCGGCGACCAGCACCGCCGGCCGCTGCAAGATTTCGCGGCCGACGATGAACTTTTGCAGGTTGCCGCCGGACAAACTGGCCGCCGCCGACCACACGCCCTCGCTCTGCACCCGGTAATCATCGCGCACACGCCCGGCGTAGTCGGCGGCGCGCCGCACATTGAGGATTCCATTGCGCGCAAGATTGCAACGATGGCGCGCGCTTAGCAGCGCGTTGTCCACCAGCGACATTTCCGGCACCGCGCCGCGCCCCAACCGTTCTTCCGGCACAAAAACCAAACCCAGCGCGCGGCGGGCGGTGACGCCGAGCCGGCCGCAGGCGGTGCCGTTCAGCGCCACGGCGCCGGCTTCGGTGGCGCGCATCTCGCCGGCCAATGCGGCGGTCAACTCGGTTTGGCCGTTGCCAGCGACGCCGGCGATGCCTAAAACTTCACCGCCGTGGACGGTGAAAGTGACGCCGCTGAGCGCGGTGCCGAATTTGTCGCGCGCTGGCAGCGATAAATTGTTCACGGCCAAAGTCGGTTTTTTCGACAATGCGGCGCGATTGTTTTCGGCGTCACTTTCACCCTCACCATCGCCACGCGCCGTGTCGCCCACCATCATCTGTGCCAGGGCGGCGGTGGTTTCCCGGCGCGGGTCGCATCTCGCCACCACCCGGCCGCCGCGCATCACCGTGGCGCTCTCGCACAAGGCCCGGATTTCGCGCAGTTTGTGGCTGATGTAAAGAATGGCGCAACCTTCGGCGGCCAGGCGGCGCAGGGTGGCGAATAATTTGTCGCTCTCCTGCGGCGTCAGCACCGAAGTGGGCTCGTCCATGATGAGCAGGCGCGGGTTTTGCAAAAGGCAACGCACGATTTCAATGCGCTGGCGCTCGCCCACCGACAAGGAATGCACATGCGCGCCGGGGTCCAGCGACAAACCGTATTCGGCCGAAACCTCGCCGATGCGCTGGCGCAGTTTTTCATCGGCGGCCTGGCGGCTGAGCCCGAGGGCGATGTTTTCCTCCACGGTCAACGCCTCAAACAGGGAAAAATGCTGAAACACCATGCCAATCCCCAACCGCCGCGCCCCCGCCGGCCCGCCCACCGTCACCTC
>RKSH01000152.1 GCA_007570945.1 Gammaproteobacteria bacterium
CTGCAGAGGCGGAAACGGTGGTTGCACCGCCGAAAGTGGAGCCCACGGCGCCGGCAACGGTGACCGAGCCGGCGCCTGCAGTGGACGAAACGGTTGCGCCGGCCGCGCCCCGGGCGAAGAAGAAAAAAGCGGTGAAGAAAAAAGCCGCGGCGAAGAAAAAGAAAACCGTCACCAAAGCCAAGGTGACCAGGAAAAAAACCGCCAAAAAGAAAACCGCCGCCGCAAAAAAGGAGGAAAAGTCATGAGCGTCACCATCACCGCCGCCATGGTTAAAGATTTGCGCGAGCGCACCGGCGCCGGGATGATGGAGTGCAAGACCGCGCTCAGCGAAAACGGCGGCGACTTGGAGCAGGCCATCGCCTGGTTGCGCAAGAAAGGCGCCGCCGGCGCCGGCCGCAAAGCCGGCCGCACCGCCGCAGAAGGCGTGGTGTGCACGCAACTGGCCGACAACGGCCGCCGCGGCATCGTCCTTGAGGTGAACTGCGAAACCGATTTTGTCGCCCGCGACGAAACGTTTCGCGCATTCGCCGCCCAGGCCGCCGCCACCGCGCTGGCCCATGAAGCCGACAGCGTGGAAACCTTGTCCGCCCTCACCGTGGTCGACGGCGACGGCACGGTGGAGGATGCGCGCCTCGCGCTGGTGGCCAAAGTGGGCGAGAACATCCGCCTGCGCCGCTTCACCATCATGCAGGAGGAAAACTGCGCCATCGCCGAATACAACCACGGCGGCCGCATCGGCGTGCTGGTCGCGGTGGGCGGCAACGCCGACGGCGGCCGCGACATCGCCATGCACATCGCCGCCAGCGCGCCGCTGTGCGTGGCCGAGGAGGATTTGCCGGCGGAGGTGGTGGCGCGCGAGAAGGAAATTTTCGCCGCCCAGGCCGCCGAGTCCGGCAAGCCGCCGCACATCGCCGAAAAAATGGCGGGCGGCAAACTGAAAAAATTCATCGCCGAAAACACGCTGCTCGGCCAGCCCTTTGTCAAGGACCCCGGCCGCCGCGTGGCCGATGTTCTGCGCGCCGACAAAATGACGGTGGCGAGATTTGCGCGCTACCAGGTGGGCGAGGGTTTGGAAAAACGCCGCGACGATTTTGTCGCCGATGTGATGGCGCAGGCCGGCCGTCAATGAGCGGCGGCCGGCCATCGCGCCGCGTGCTGCTTAAACTCAGCGGCGAGGCACTGGGCGGTGACGGCGGTTTCGGCGTGGGATATGCCGCGCTGGCGCGCACCGCAAAAGAGATTGCCGAAGCGCGCGCCGCCGGTGACGGCGGCGCCGCCGTCATCGCCGTGGTGGTCGGCGGCGGCAATTTTTTTCGCGGCGCCGGCGCGGAAGTGCAGGGCATGGACCGCATCAGCGCCGACTACATGGGCATGCTGGCGACGTTGATGAACGCCCTGGCGCTGCGCCAGGCGCTGGAAAAAGAAGACGTGCCGAGCCGCGTGATGTCGGGGCTGACGGTGACGCCGGTGGCGGAATCGTACGTGCACGGCCGCGCGCTCAAACACCTGCGGCGCGGGCGGGTGGTGCTGTTCGCCTGCGGCACCGGCAACCCGCTGTTCACCACCGACACCGCGGCCGCGTTGCGCGCCATTGAGATTGGCGCCGACCTGATGCTGAAGGCGACCAAGGTGGACGGCGTTTACGAATCCGACCCGGCCGCCGCTCCCGGCGCGCGCCGCTACGACGCGCTTAGTTACGATGAGGCGCTGGCGCGCAACCTCGGCGTGATGGACGCCGCCGCGCTGGCCCTGTGCCGCGACCACCGCATGCCGATCCGCGTGTTTGACATGAAGCGCGCCGGTTGCCTGCGACGTATAATGGACGGCGCCGACGAGGGAACGCTGGTCAGCGCAACGCAAACCGCAACCCGGGGGTGACCGCGATGGAGGAGATTTACCAGGACGCCGTGCAACGCATGAACAAAAGCATTGACGCATTGCGCGCCGAACTTGCGCGGTTGCGCACCGGCCGTGCCTCCACCGCGCTGCTGGAAAACATCAGGGTGAACTACTACGGCACCGACACGCCCTTGAACCAACTGGCCGGCATTGGCGTCGCCGACCCGCGCACCCTCAGCGTCAGCCCGTGGGACAAGGGCGCCACGCCGGCGATCGAGAAAGCGATCATGGAGTCCGACCTCGGCCTCAACCCGGTCACCAGCGGCGAGTTGATTCGCGTGCCGTTGCCGGCGCTCACCGAGGAGCGGCGCAAAGAATTGACCAAAGTGGTGCGCCACGAAGGCGAGAACATCAAGGTGGCGATCCGCAATGTCCGCCGCGACGCCATCCACCACGCCAAGGAAATGCAGAAATCCAAGGAACTAAGCGAGGACCAGTTGCACAAACTGGAGGCCGACATCCAGAAAGCCACCGACGAGCACACCAAACAGGCCGACGAAATGGTGCGCGCCAAGGAACAGGAAGTGATGGAAGTGTAGGCCGCGCGCCCGCCGCCGGCGCCCAGGCAACGTTGCCCGTGAACAACACCCTGAAAATCATCCCCCGCGCCGCCGCCGTCACCCACGGCGGCCCGGCGCCGCGCCACATTGCAATCGTGATGGATGGCAACGGCCGCTGGGCCGCGCGGCGCGGCCGGCGGCGGGTGGTGGGCCACCGCCACGGCCTGCACAACGCGCGCGAGGTGGTGCGCCATTGCGCGCGGCGCGGCGTCCGCTGCCTCACCCTGTTTGCGTTCAGCAGCGAAAACTGGCGCCGCCCGGCCGACGAGGTGCAGCGGCTGATGGGTTTAATCCAGGGCGCGCTGGAAACCGAGGTGGACGAACTGCACAAAAACAACATCCGCCTGCGCGTCATCGGCAATGTGGCGCAGTTTGAAAAAAAACTCCGCGACTCCATCAGCGCCGCCGAAACCCTCACCGCCGCCAATGATGCAATGCACCTGGTGGTCGCCGCCAACTACGGCGGCCACTGGGACCTCACCGAGGCCTGCCGCTCCATCGCCATGGCGGCGCGCGCCGGGGCGCTGGACCCGGTGCGGTTGTGCGCCGACACCGTGGAACGTTTTCTCAGCACCCGCGACCTGCCGCCGCCGGATTTGTTCATCCGCACCGGCGGCGAAAAGCGGCTGAGCAATTTTCTGCTGTGGCAGGTGGCCTACACCGAATTGTTTTTCAGCGACGTGCTGTGGCCTGATTTCGGCGCCGAGGCCCTGGAGCAGGCCATCGCCGACTACAACCACCGCCAGCGGCGCTACGGCCGCACCGCCGCGCAGGTGGCCGGTGCCGGCGCCGCCGAAGAGCGGCGCGCCTGAGCGGCGCGGCGCATGGCCCCCCGCACCCTCACCTTGCGCCTGCTGAGCGCCGCCCTGCTGGCGCCGCTTTGCATCGCCGCCGTCCTGTTGCTGAGCACCGCGCAACTTGCCGTCGTGTTTGCCGCTATCGCCGCGGCGGCGGCGTGGGAATGGTCGGCCTTGGCCGGTTTGCGCGCACCGTCGGGACGATGTGTGTACAGCGCTTTGGTGGCGGTGCTTCTGTTGCCGCTGTTTTTTGCCGGCGGCTTGCAGTTGACCATTCTCCTCGCGTCGCTGGCGTGGTGGGTGTTTGCGTTTTGTTATGTGCTTGGTTTCGGCCGCCGGCTGGGCCCGGCCGCGACTTTGGCCGCCGGCGTTTTTTCCATCGCCCCGGCGTGGCTGGCGGCGGTGGCGGTGCACCGAGGCGGGGGCGAGGGCCCGTTGCTGTTGGCGCTGCTGTTCCTCACCGTGTGGCTGGCCGACGCCGCGGCCTGGGGCGTGGGCAAACGGTTCGGCCGCCGGCCGCTTGCGCCGCGCCTGAGCCCGGCCAAAACCCGCGAGGGCGCGTTGGGCGCGCTGGCCCTGGTGACGGCGGCGGCGGCGGCGGCGTGGACCTGGCTGCCGCTGCCGTTGCCGCTGTGGGCGTGGCTGGCGGTTTCCGTCACCTGCGCCCTGGCCGCGGTGGCCGGTGATTTGCTTGAGAGCGCATTCAAGCGCGCCGCCGGGGTCAAGGACAGCGGCGCGCTGATTCCCGGCCATGGCGGTATTTTGGACCGCACCG
This sequence comes from Gammaproteobacteria bacterium, assembly GCA_007570945.1. Taxonomy (GTDB): domain Bacteria; phylum Pseudomonadota; class Gammaproteobacteria; order Arenicellales; family Spongiicolonaceae; genus Spongiicolonus. The sequence continues at coordinate 4,032 of RKSH01000152.1, forward strand.
ACAGTTTCCTCGCCGCGGCGCCGTTCTACGCCGTGGCGGTGCGCGCCGCATGGTGAGCGCGCCGGCCAAACTCGCCGTTCTCGGCGCCACCGGCAGCGTCGGCCGCAGCACGCTCGCGGTCGCCGCCGCCCACCCCGGGCGCATCGCCGTTCACGCCCTCGCCGCCAACGCCAACGCCGCGGGCATGATTGAACTGGCGCGCCGCCACCGCCCGGCGGCGGTCGCCATGGCCGATGCCGATGCCGCCGCCACGGTGCGCGCCGCGCTTAAAGCCGACGGTCTCGCCACCGCCGTCACCGCGGGCGCCGCCGCCGTGGCGGATATCGCCGCCGATGACGGCACCGACACCGTCATGTGCGCGCTGGTGGGCGCCGCCGGGCTGCAGTCCACGGTGGCGGCGGTGCGCGCCGGCAAGAAAATCCTGCTCGCCAACAAGGAGCCCATGGTGATGTTTGGCGCCGGCATCCGCCGCGCGGCGCAAAAGTCCGGCGCGGTGATTGTGCCGGTGGACAGCGAACACAACGCCGTTTTCCAGTGCTGGCCGGCGGAGGAATCCGGCGCCGGCGTCGCCCGCATCATTCTCACCGCCAGCGGCGGGCCGTTGCGCACCGCCGGCCCGGCCGAGTTGGCCCGGGTGACGCCGGAAGATGCCTGCCGCCACCCGAACTGGAGCATGGGGCGCAAGGTTTCGGTGGATTCCGCGACCATGATGAACAAGGGCTTGGAAATCATTGAGGCCTCGCACCTGTTCCGGTTGCCGGTGGCGCGGGTGGAGGTGCTGGTGCATCCGCAGAGCATCGTGCATGCGCTGGTGGAGTTCCGCGACGGTTCACTGCTGGCGCACCTGGCCGAGCCGGACATGCGGGTGCCCATCGCGCATGCGCTGGCCTGGCCGGCGCGCATGGAATCCGGGGCGCGGCGGTTGACGGTGGAGGCCTTGGCCGGGCTGGAGTTCTCACTGCCCGACCCGGCGCGTTTTCCGGCGTTGACTGTGGCGCGCGAGGTTGCCGAGGCCGGCGGCGCCATGCCGGCGGTGTTGAACGCGGCCAACGAGGTGGCGGTGGCGGCGTTTCTCGCGCGGCGCATCGCGTTCACCGCCATAGTTCCGCTGGTGCGCGCGGTGGTGGAAACGGTGGCTCCGGCATGCCAAACGGCGGACGTGGACGATGTGGCCGACGCCCTTGCCGCCGATGCCGAGGCGCGACGGTGTGCGACGGCGCTACTGAAAGAGGCCGCCGTGGGAGGCGCGCTTAAGTGGACCGCGAAAACGGTGACTCATGTTTGATTTTCTGTACTACGCCGTTGCTTTCCTGCTCGCCGTCGGCGTGCTGGTGACGGTGCACGAGTTCGGCCATTTCTGGGTGGCGCGGCGGCTGGGCGTCAGCGTGTTGCGCTTTAGCATCGGCTTCGGCCGGCCGCTGTGGCAAACCGTCACCAAAGGCGGCACCGAGGTGGTGGTGGCGGCGGTTCCCCTCGGCGGCTATGTGCGCATGCTGGAGGACGACGGTGAAACCCCGCTGACCCCGGCCGAGCGCGGGCGCGCGTTTAACCGCCAATCGGTGGCGCGCCGCTGCGCCATCGTCGCCGCCGGCCCGGCGTTTAACTTTTTGTTCGCCGCGCTGGCCTACGCGGCGGTTTTCATGATTGGCGTGGACGGCGTGCGGCCGGTGGTGGGCGCGGTGCAGGCCGGCGGCATGGGTGAGCGCGCCGGGTTCCGCGCCGGCGACGAAATTATCGCGGTGAACGGAAAAAGCAACCGCAGTTGGAACGACCGCTGGATGGAAATGCTGGGCGGCGCCTTGGGCGGCGGCGAATTGCAATTCAAGGTGCGCGGCAAAAACGGCGTGGTGGAGGATTTGCGCGTGGACACGGCGCGGTTGCCTCCCGAGGCGCGCACCGCCGGGCTGCTTGAGCGCGGGCTTGGCTTGCGCGTGCAGAGGCCGCCGATTGCGACGCTGCTGGGCGGCGTTGAACCGGGCTCGCCGGCCGCCGTTGCCGGCCTCGCCAAAGGCGACCGCATCGTCGCGCTTGACCAATGGGAAGTCGCCGAGTGGAGCGCATTGGCCGAGTATGTGCGCGCCCGGCCGGGGCGGGCGGTGGCCGTCACCGTGGCGCGCGACGGCGTGCTGCGCGACCTCAATGTCACCCCGGCGGCGCATGCCGTCGGCGATGCCGTGGTCGGCCGGCTGGGCGTCTATCCGCAAAGCGCGCCGTTGCCGGCCGAGTTTCGCGTCACCGTGCGCCATGGATTTTTCGGCGCCATGCAGCGCGGCGCCGAGTCCACGTTTCTTATGACATCGCTGACCGTGCAATTTTTGTGGAAGATGCTGACGCTTGAGGTGTCGCCTAAAAACATCAGCGGCCCGCTTAGCATCGCCGAGTTCGCCGGCCGCTCGGCGCGCGCCGGGGTGGACCGGCTGCTTTTGAGTCTGGCGTTAATCAGCGTCAGCCTGGGGGTGCTTAACCTGCTGCCCATTCCCATGCTGGACGGCGGGCATCTGCTGTTTTATTTGGTGGAGGCGCTGCGCGGGCGGCCGTTGTCCGAGCGGATGATGCTGCACAGCCAGAAGATCGGCATCGCGCTGCTGGCCGGGCTGATGAGTTTGGCTTTTTACAATGATATAATTCGCCTGCTTGGCTGACCGGCCCGGCGCCCCGACCCGAACCGCACAATGACAAAACTTTCCGGACTCCTCGCGCCCGTTTTGCTTGCGGCGCTTTTTTTTGCGGCGCCGCCGACTGCCGCGCAGGTGGACGCCGAGGGTTTTGTGATTTCCGACATTCGCGTGGATGGCCTGCAGCGCATTTCGGCCGGCACCGTGTTCAACCTTCTGCCGCTGCGCGTCGGCGACCGCCTGCAGCCGCGGCATCCCGCCGAAATTATCCGCAAGCTTTTCGCCAGCGGATTTTTCCGCGACGTGCAGGTGGAGCGCGACGGCGACGTTTTGGTGATTTTGGTGGTGGAACGGCCGTCCATTTCGCAACTGGATTTCGTCGGCAACAAAGTCATCAAGGACGACAAGATCAAGGAGGTGACCGACGTGGTGGAGTTGTCCGAGGGGCGCATTTTCAACCAGGCGGTGCTGGACAAGGCGCTGCAGGAATTGCGCTCGCTGTATTTTGCGCGCGGCTACTACTCGGTGGACATGGAGGGCACCACCACGCCGCTGGCCGAGAACCAGGTGGCCGTCACCATCACCGTGTTTGAGGGCAAGCCGGCGAAAATCCGCAAAATCACCATTGTCGGCAACGAGTTGTTCGAGGACAAGGAGTTGCTCGGCGAGATGACGCTGCGCGCGCGGCGGCGTTTTTCCTTTCTTAGCTCGCGTGATTTGTACGCGCGCGAAAAACTCGCCGCCGACCTGGAAACCATTCAGAGTTTCTACCAGGACCGCGGCTTTCTCGGTTTTGAAATCATCGCAACCCAGGTTTCCATCACCCCGGACAAGCGCGAAATTTACATCACCATCAGCCTCAAAGAGGGCGGCAGGTACACCATCGCCGGCTACACCATTTCCGGCGACACCATTTTCCCCGAGGAGGAAATCCGCCGGCTGGTCACGGTGGAGGAGGGCCAGGTGTTCTCGCAGGTGCGGGTGTCGGAAAGCCGCGAGGCCATCACCGAGAAGTTGACCGATGCGGGCTACGCTTTCGCCGCGGTCACCGCCGAGCCGGTGGAGGACGAGGAAACCAGCACCGCCACCGTGGAGTTCGTGGTGGACCCCGGTCCGCGCGTTTATGTCCGCCGCATCACCATCACCGGCAACCACACCACCCACGACCACGTGGCCCGCCGTGAGTTCCGCCAGTTTGAGGGCGGCTGGTATTCGGCGGCCAAGGTGCGCCGCTCGCGCATCCGCCTGCAGCGGCTGGGCTACTTTGAAAGCATCAACATTGAGACGCCGCGCGTGCCGGACACCGTGGACCAGGTGGACATCGTGGTCACCGTCACCGAGCGCCCCACCGGCTCTTTCGTGTTCGGCGTCGGCTACGCCGATGACGACGGCGTCCTGCTGCGCGGCAGCGTCACCCAGGAAAACCTGTTCGGCAGCGGCAAGGAACTCAGCCTGAGTCTGGAGGATTCCGAGGTCACCGACAACTACTCGCTGCGCTTCCGCGACCCGTATTACACCCAGGACGGCGTCAGTCGCGCCTTCAGCATCGGCCGGCGCGAGGTGGACGCCAGCGAGGCCTCCTCCTCGGCCGATTACGTACTGGATTCAACCAGCACCGATATGGTGTATGAAATTCCGGTCACCGAATTTAGCTTCTGGCGCATCGGCGGCGCCCTTGAGGAAATTCATCTGGAAACCGTCACCAACACGCCGCAGCGCTTTCGGGACGTGATTAACGCCACCCCGGACGGCAACCAGTTCGGCCTGGACACCGGTTTCATTCAGGACACCCGCGACAGCCGCATCTACCCCACCACCGGCGTCCGCAGTTCCATTAAACTGGAGGCCGCGCTGCCGGGCAGCGATTTCGAGTATTATAAGGCGACCCTGGGCAGCGTTTATTACTGGCGCATGCCGAGGCGCTTTGTGGGGCGGGCCTTTGGCGAGGTCAGTTACGGCAACGGCTACGGCGGCACCAGCGACCTGCCGTTTTTCGAAAACTATTTCGTCGGCGGCCCCGGCTCGTTGCGCGGTTATGATTCGCGCTCCCTGGGCCCGCAGTTGCCCACCGGCGCCGACCCCGCCAGCGGCCCCCGCACCTGCGGCGCCAGCGGCGTCACCTGCGAGGCGGTGGGCGGCAACAAACGGCTGATTGCCAACTTGGAACTGCTGATGCCGTTCCCCGGCAGCCAGACCCAGGACAAGCGCATCGGCGTTTTTGTGGATGCCGGCCAGGTGTACGGCGAGGACCAGAGCATCGGCGGCGATTTGCGCTATGCTTCCGGGGTTGCGTTTTACTGGTTCTCGCCGCTGGGGCCCATCTCGCTGAGTTACGGCCTGCCGTTGAACAAAAAAACCGGCGACGATGTGGAGCGCTTTCAATTCACTTTCGGGGTTGACTTCAGATGAAAAAAAATTTTCCAACATTGGCGATGGTGGTGACGGCGGCGGCCGCGCTTGTGCCGTCGCCGGCGGTTGCGCAGGAAGCGGTGTCGGCGGAGGAACTTCGCATTGGCTACGTCAATGTGGACTTCCTGCTCACCCAGTCGCCGCAGTACCGCACCGCCAACCAGGCGCTGGAAAAAGAATTCCGCCCGCGCGACGAGGAGTTGAAAAAAATCGAACAGGACATCCAGGCGGTGCAGGAGGAAATTCGCGGCCTGCAAGAGAGGCAGGACAGCGAAAGTCTCACCACCCCGGCCGCCGAGAGGCGCGAATTGGACGCCAAGTTGCGCGACATGGCCGGCGAGTTGCGCGCCATGCAGCGCAAGTTCAAGCGCATGGAGGAGGAGTTCCGCGAGGACTTCAACCTGCGCCGCAACGAGGAGCGGGTGAAGGTGGAGACCGCCATCCGCCGCGCCATCAACGAATTCGCCGTGGAGGAAAAGTTCGACCTCATCGCCGCGCGCCCCATCTTCGCCAGCAAGCGCATCGACATCACCCCGCGCATCATGAAAAAACTGGAAGCGCAGCACGAACAGTGACGCCGGCGGTGAAGGTGACGGTGGCCGCTCTTGCTTACCCTGGGTGAACTCGCCGGCCGCACCGGCGCCGAGCCGCGCGGCGACCGCAGCCTTGTTTTGCGCGGCGTCGCATCGTTGCACCGCGCCGGCCCCGCCGACCTGTCTTTTTTTGTCAAGGCCCGCGGCCGCGCCATCAGCGATGTCCGCACCAAGGCCGGCGCCGTGGTCATGGACGCCGCCAGCGCAAGCGCTTTCAACGGCAACTGCCTGGTGCACGCGGAACCGTACAAATTATTCGCCCGCGCCGCCGCCTATCTGGTTGCACCGGCCGCTTCCGGAGTGCACCCGGCCGCGGTGGTGGAGGAGGGCGCCATTCTCGGCGCCGGGGTCACCATCGGCGCCGGCGCATTTATCGGCGCCGGCTCTATCATCGGCGACTGCAGCATCGTGGACGCCAATGTCACCATCTACCCCGGCACCGTCATCGGCCAGCGCGCCGTGCTCGCCGCCGGCTGCGTGATTGGCGCGCCCGGCTTCGGCTGGATTCCCGACGGCGGCGCCTGGCTGCGCTTCCCGCAACAGGGCCGGGTGCGCATCGGCGATGATGTGGACCTCGGCGCCAACACCTGCATCGACCGCGGCGCCTTGGACGAGACGGTCATATGTGACGGCGTCAAGATGGACAACATGGTGCACATCGCCCACAACTGCACCATCGGCGGGCACACCATCATGGCCGGCTTTGTCGGCGTCGCCGGCAGCACCGTCATCGGCAAGCGCTGCCAGTTCGGCGGCCGCGCCTCGGTCGGCGGCCACCTCAGCATCGCCGACGAGGTCACCGTCTGCGCCCTCAGCCTGGTCAACTCCGACATCACCGAGCCCGGCACCGCCTGGTCCAACGCCATAGAGGCCCGCCCCCGCCGCCGCTGGAACCGCACCCACGCCCGCCTGCACCGCCTGGAAGAA
>RKSH01000092.1 GCA_007570945.1 Gammaproteobacteria bacterium
ACAAAAACAATGCCCTCGCCGCCGTGGCCGTCCACCGGCTTCACCACCGCGCGGCCGTGCGCTTCGGTGAAGGCGCGGATGTCGCCGGCATCGCGCGCGATTAAAGTCGGCGGGCAGAATTCGGGGTGGTGCAGCGCGGCGAGTTTTTCGTTCCAGTCGCGCAGCCCGCGCGGCGCGTTCACCACCCGCGTCGCCGGCGGCAGAAAATCCAGCAGCAGTGTGGCGTAAAAATACCGCCGGTCCAGCGGCGGGTCGGTGCGCACCATCACCGCCTGCATTCCGCTAAGCGCGCGATTGCGCGACTCGCCGACGGTGAACGGGCGCAGGTGGTCGCTGTGCACCGCGACCTCGGTCAGCCGGGCGCGCAACTCGGCGCCGTGCAGCGACAGTGAATCCTGCGTCGTGTAAAAAACCCGGTGGCCGCGTTCGTGCGCCGCCAGCATCAGGTGGTAGGTGGTGTCCTTGTGCGGCTTCACCTGGTGCAGTGGGTCCATGAGGAATGCAATGTTCATCGCGCGTCTCCGGCAAGTGGCAAAGCAAAAGTATAGCCATTATACTGGCGCGCAATGCCGGACTTCCCCCAAGCGCTTGCCCAAAAGCCGTTTCTCCTCGCCGATGGCGCAACCGGCACCAACCTGTTTGCCATGGGTCTACAGTCCGGCGATGCGCCGGAGTTGTGGAATCTGGACCATCCTGAGCGCGTGCTGTCGCTGAACCGCGCGTTTGTGGACGCCGGCGCCGACCTGGTGCTCACCAACTCTTTCGGCGGCAACAGTTGCCGGCTTAAACTTCACAACGCCGCCGGCCGCGCCGCCGACATCAACCGTGCCGCCGCCGAAATCGCGCGCCGGGCGGTGGGCGGTGCCGACTGCGTGGTCGCCGGTTCCATGGGCCCCACCGGCGAGTTGCTGGCGCCCCTCGGCGCCCTCGGTGCCGACGAGGCGGTGGCGGCGTTCACCGAACAGGCCGAGGCGCTGGCCGCCGGCGGCGCCGACCTGCTGTGGATTGAAACGCTGTCCTCCATTGAGGAGCTCAGCGCCGCCCTCATCGCCGCCGCCGCCACCGGCCTGCCGGTTGCGTGCACCCTGAGCTTTGACACCAACGGCAGCACCATGATGGGCGTCACCCCCGGCGGCCTCGCCGAGTTTTGCCACAATCTGCGCCCGCGCCCGGCCGCTTTCGGCACCAACTGCGGCGTTGGCCCGGCCGAGGTGGTCGCCGCCATTCTCAGCATCACCGCCGACAGCGGCGGCGGCGACAAACTCATCGCCAAAGCCAACTGCGGCATTCCCGAGTTCCGCGACGGCGCCATCCGCTACAGCGGCACGCCGGACATCATGGCCGACTACGCCTGCCTGGCCCGCGATGCCGGCGCCGCCATTATCGGCGGCTGTTGCGGCACCACCCCCGGGCACATCGCCAAAATGCGCGCCGTTCTCGACTCGCGGCCCGCCGCCCCGCGCCCGGCACTGGCGGAAGTGGAGGCGAAGTTGGGCCCGGTATCCGCCGGCCGCGGCGCCCAGCCATCCGCCCCGGCCCGCGGGCGCCGGCGCCGGCGGTGACGCCATGGAAACCGCCATCCCCCGGTGCGGTTGCAGTGGCCGCAAAAAATAATCGAAAAAAAGACTTGACAAGGCGGCGGTAGCGGGATAGAGTGCGCGGACTTACCCCCCCCCCCGGGACTATGCAGACCATGGTTTCCACAAGCCATGAGTCGGCTCCCCGGGGGTTTTCTTAACTTTTGACAGGGAGGCAAATGTCATGCCCAGGGAACGCGCGGTTCTTTTTATTGACGGGAGCAACTGGTACCACGGCGTCAAAAGTCTGGGCCTCTCCTCATCTTTTCACTACCCGAATCTGGCGGCCAAGTTGGCCGGCGATGCCGAGGTGCTCGCCATCCGCTATTACATCGGGGAAGTCAGGGGCGACCTCGGCATGAGGCGCAACCAGAATAAATTTCTGAAAAAAATCCGCGCCCAGGGCGTGCATGTCATCATGGGGAGGATCGAGAAAAACCGCGCCAACCCGAAAAAGAATCCGGCGCAGAGGGAACTGTTGAAACTTCTGCCGAAAATTAAACCGCGCCTGTCAGCCGAGGACTGGAGGCAACTGTCCGCCATCACCACCACCCCGTTCACTTATTACACCGAGAAGCGGGTGGACATGGTCACCGGTGCTGCCAATGACGCCTACGACACCGCCTACCTGCTGTCCGCCGACGGGGATTTTATTCCCGCCGTCAACGCCGTCAGAGCCAGGGGCAAAACGGTCATCGCCGCTGGCACCCGCCACGGCCACGAACTTGGCCGGGCGGTGGACTGTTTTGTGCTGCTGTCCAGAACCTGGCTCAGCGGGTTGCGCGCTCAGAACTTCGCCCTCACCTCCGGCGCCACCGATAAAATGTATTCCTTGAACCTGGCCTGAATCCGGCGCAGGGATTCTTCGTCCTCGCCCTCGAAGCGCAGAATTAAAACCGGCGTGGTGTTGGAGGCGCGGGCCAGGGCGAAGCCGTCGGCGAAGTCCACCCGCAAGCCGTCGATGACGCTGACCTCGGCGCCGGGGAAGTTTGCGTTTTGCACCAGTTTTTCCGCCAGCGCATGCTGCCGGCCCTCCGCCATGGGGATGTGGATTTCCGGGGTGTTGGCGGTGTCGGGAAGGGCGCTGAAGTTTTGCGCCGGGCTGAGGTCGGATTTTGCCAGCAGTTGGCACAGCCTGGCGCCGGCGTAGAGCGCATCGTCAAACCCGAACCAGCGGTCGGCGAAGAAAAAATGCCCGCTCATCTCGCCGGCAAAAGGCGCGCCGGTTTCCCGCAAGCGTGCTTTGAGCAGCGAGTGGCCGGTCTTCCACATCTCAGGCCGGCCGCCGCCGGCGGTGATGGCGCGCGGCAGCACCTGCGAACATTTCACATCGTAGATAATTTTTGCGCCGGGGTTTTCGGCCAGCACCTCCCGCGCAAACAAAACCATCTGCCGGTCGGGCCAGACGATTGCGCCATCGGCGGCGACCACGCCCAGGCGGTCGCCGTCACCGTCAAAGGCGACGCCGAAGTCGGCGCCCGACTCGCAAACCGCGCGGCTGAGCTGGCGCATGTTTTCCGGGCGGCTGGGGTCGGGGTGGTGGTTGGGGAAGTTGCCGTCCACTTCACAGAATAATTCGCGCACCCCGAGTCCCAGCGCGCGAAACAGCGCCGGCGCCGTGTTGCCGGCGACGCCGTTGCCGCAGTCCACCACGATGTCAAATTTGCGGGCGACGCTGAGGCTTTCGGTCACACAGCGGATGTAGTCGTCGCGTACATCCATGCGCCGCACCGCGCCGCCGCCGGCGGTGAACTCGCCGCGCTCGCAGTCGGCGCGCAGGGTTTGGATGGCGTCGCCGTGCAGGGTTTCGCCGGCCAACATTAACTTGAGTCCGTTGTACTCCGGCGGGTTGTGGCTGCCGGTGAGCATCACGCCGCAGCCGCCGGCCAGGCGGTGGGCGGCGAAGTAAAGCAGCGGCGTCGCCGCCTGGCCGATGTCCACCACGTCGCAGCCGCTTGCGCTGATGCCCTCCACCAG
>RKSH01000195.1 GCA_007570945.1 Gammaproteobacteria bacterium
AGTCACGCCATCGCCGGATGCCTTGGGCGCGCCGGTGGCGACATATGGAGATGCAACATGAAAATCACCGGCATCAACATCTACAACGTCCCCCTCACCAGCCGCGCCGCCTATTACATGGCCGAGGGCAAGACCTGCGACACCGTGGACAGCATCGTCTTGGAGGTGCGCACCGACGGCGGCGTCAGCGGCTGGGGCGAGGTGTGCGCCATTCCCCATTACCTGCCGGCGTACGCACGCGGCGTGGCACCGGCGGTGGCGGAGTTGGCGCCGTGTTTAATCGGCGCCGACCCGCTGGGGCCGGCGGCGGTGATGGCGCGCTGCGATGAGTTTTTGCGCGGGCATGTGTACGCCAAGTCGGCGCTGGACATGGCGTTGTGGGACATCACGGGCAAGGTTTGCGGCCTGCCGCTGTATCGATTGCTCGGCGGGCGGCGGGTGGCGGCGGCGCCGCTATACCATTCCATCACCTGCGTCGCGCCGGAGGAAATGGCGCGCATTGCCAAAGACGCTTACGCCCAGGGCATCCGCCAGTTCCAGGCCAAACTCGGCGCCGATGGCGATTGGCGGACTGACGTGGAACGTTTAAGTGCGGTGCGCGATGCCATCGGTCCGCGGGCGCTTTTGTACGGCGACTGGAACTGCGGCGGCGGCCGGCTGGAGGTGATTCGCGTGGCGCAGGCGGTGCGCCATTTGGATGTGATGTTAGAGCAGCCGTGCGAGTCGCTGGCGGCATGCGCCGAGGTGCGGCGGGTCAGCGGCATGGCGATGAAGATGGATGAGTGCTGCCACGACCTGGCGACGTTGTTGCAGGCGCATGCGCTGGGCTGCATGGACGTGGTGGCGCTGAAGTTTTCCAAGTTCGGCGGCGTGACCCCGCTGTGCCGGGCGCGCGACATGTGCGCGCACCTGGGCGTCGGCATGGTGGTGGAGGACACCTGGGGCTCGGATATCGCCACCGCGGCGGTGGCGCATGTGGCGGTGACGGTGGCCGGAAAATTTCTGCAAAACGCCTGCGACTTGTCCGGTTACGTCACGCCGCACACCGCCCCCGACGGCCCGCGGCGCGACCAGGCGAAGTTGCAACCGTCCGAGCGCCCCGGCCTGGGCGTGACGCCGGATGCCGGGGCGCTGGGGGCGGCGGTGGGGGTGGTGGAGTAGATTCCCGCTCGCCGGATGACGGTCTTGGATGCGGAAATGGCGCCGCGGGAGGCGGAGGCGTTGGTTGCAAGGGCCGGAATGATGGTTTGACTTTCGGGAACGGTGGTTTGCAGTGCGGAAATGGTGGACTGAGTCCCGGAAATGACGGTGACAGTGGCGGAAACTGTTGTAAACTTCGCCAACCCCGCCGGCGCTTCGGTTCAGTTTCTTGTCAAGCAATCCCGCAAAAAATTCCAGCCGGAATAACCGCGACCACTGGCAAATCGCCGAGTCGCTTCTGCCCGGCGCCGGGCTGGGCGGGTATTCGCTGCCGCGGGAGGTGCGGTTTGTCATCCGCGAGGGGCGCGGCGGGCGGCTGGTTTCGGTGGACGGGCGCGAGTACGTGGATTTTGTGTGCGGCGCCGGCGCCACGATTATCGGCCACAACCACCCGGCGGTCATTGAGGCGGTGCGCGAGCGCGCCGGGCGCGGCATGCATTTTTTCGGCGCGCTTAACGACGCCGCGCTGGAACTGGCCGAGGAGTTGGCCGCCGCCATTCCCTGCGCCGAGCGCATCATCTTCACCACCACCGGCTCCGAGGCCACCGCCTACTGCATGCGCATCGCGCGCGCCGCCACCGGCCGGCCGCGGGTGCTTAAATTCGAGGGCGCCTACCACGGCAACCACGACTACGCCGCTTTCAGCATGTTCCCCGCCGCGCCGGCCAAATACCCGGCGGCCAAACCGGATGTGGGCGGCGTGCCGGTGGCGCTGGATGCGACCATGTCGGTGGCGCCGTTTAATGATTTGGCGACGGTGGAAAAAATTCTCGCCGAGCAGTCCGAAGAAATCGCGGCGGTGATGGTTGAGCCGGTGCAGCGGGTGATTTTTCCGCACGACGGTTTTCTTGCCGGCTTGCGCGCGCTCACCCACCGTTACGGCGTGTTGTTAATTTTCGACGAAGTGGTCACCGGCTTCCGCCTCGCCTACGGCGGCGCGCAGGAATATTTCGGCGTGCGCCCGGATCTTGCAAGTTACGGCAAGATTGTCGGCGGCGGCGGACCGCTGGGCTGTGTCGCCGGCCGCGCCGATTTGCTGGAGACCACCAACCCCGGCCGCAAGGGCCGCGCCGACTACGCGTACATCAACGGCACCCTGCACGGCAACCCGGTGGCCGCCGCCGCCGGCCTCGCCACCCTGCGGGTTTTGCGGGAATCCGGTTTTTATGACCGTTTCCACGCCCGCGCTGATGAGTTTCGGGGGGCGCTCACCGATGTGCTGACTCAAACCGGCGTTCCCGCAATCGTGGCCGGCGCGGCCTCGTTCTGGCAATTCCTGTTCACCGAGCGGGCGCCGGCCAACCAGATGGAGGTGCTGGCCAGCGGCATGCAACGTTCGGCCGCGCTGGATTTGGAACTGCTGCGCGGCGGCGTTTATGTGCTGCCAAACGTCCGGCGCTTTTTCTCCGCCGCGCATGACGCCGCCGACCAGGCGGCGGTGACCGCCGCCCTCGGACGCGCCTGCCGCGCCCTGGCAACTTGACGCACCGGCGCCGGCGGTGAACAATCAGGGCATGGCCGGGCACGCCACCGAAAACATCCGCAACATCGCCCTGGCCGGCCACGCCGGCAGCGGCAAGACCACGTTGGCCGAGGCCATGCTGTTTGCCGCCGGCGCAATTCGGGAGCAGGGCGCGGTGGACAAGGGCACCACGGTCAGCGACTTTGATGCGCTGGAACAAAAGCACCGCCATTCCCTCGGCACGTCGGTGATGCACCTAAGCCACGGCGACAGTTTCATCAACCTTCTGGACACACCGGGCTACCCGGACTTCATCGGCCCGGCGCTTGCCGCGTTGCGCGCGGTGGAAACGGTGGCGGTGGTGGTCAACGCCCAGGCCGGGGTGGAAAGCGCCGCGCGCAGAATCATGGAATGGTCGCGGGAGCAGAAGTTGTGCCGCATCATCGTGGTGAACAAAACCGACGCCGCCGATGCGGACCTGGCCGCGCTGTATGAATCCATCCGCGAAAATTTCGGCGCCGAATGTCTGGCGATTAATTTGCCGGGCGGCGGCGATGTGGTGGATTGTTTTTTTGACGCCGGCGGCAAGGCGGATTTTTCCACCGTGGAAGATGCGCACACCGCAATCATCGACCAGGTGGTGGAGGTGGACGAGGCGTTGATGGAGGTGTATCTGGACAAGGGCGCGGTGCCGCCGGCGCAGTTGCACGATGCTTTTGAGCAGGCGTTGCGCGAGGGGCATCTGGTGCCGGTGTGTTTTGTCTCGGCGCAAAGCGGCGCCGGGGTGAAGGCGCTGCTGGACATCATTGACAAACTTCTGCCCAACCCGATGGAGGGCAATCCGCCGCCGTTTATTCGCGTGCCGGATGGCGGTGAAGGTGAGGGCGGCGCCGGCGAAGAGCGGCCGGTGCAAGTGAAGGCGGACGCTGAGGGGCATGTTCTTGCGCATGTGTTCAAGGTTTCCTTTGACCCCTTTGTCGGCAAGTTCGGCATCATCCGCGTGCACCAGGGCAGCGTCACCCGCGACAGCCAGCTGTTTACCGGCGCCGCGCGCAAGGCGTTTAAGGTGGGCAACTTTTTCCAATTGCAGGGCGGCGCCACCAGTGACGGCGGCACCGCCATTCCCGGCGACATCCGCGCCATCGCCAAGGTGGACGAAATCGCCTACGACGACGTGCTGCACGATTCCCACGACGAAGACGCCATTCGCATGGCGCGCCTGCCGCTGCCGGCGCCCATGGCCGGCCTTGCCATCAGCGCAAGGCAGCGCGGCGACGAGCAGAAGATCGCCGAGGCGCTGAACAAAGTCGCGGAATGCGACCCGTGCCTGTGCGTGGAGCGCAACCCCGGCGGCGAGACCGTGCTGCGCGGCATCGGCGACCTGCATCTTCGCATCGCCCTGGAGCGCATGGGCGAATTGTCCGGCGTGGAGGTGGACACCGCACGGCCGTCGGTGCCGTACCTTGAAACCATCACCCGCGCCGCCGAGGGCCACTGCCGCCACAAAAAACAAACCGGCGGCGCCGGCCAGTTCGGCGAGGTTTTTCTTAAAGTGGAACCGCTGGCGCGCGGCGCCGGGTTTGAGTTTGTGAACAAAATCACCGGCGGCGTGATTCCGTCGCAGTTCATTCCGGCGGTGGAAAAGGGCGTGCGCCAGGTGCTGGACGGCGGCGCTTTCGCCGGTTTCCCGCTGGTGGATGCGCGGGTGACGGTGTACGACGGCAAGCACCATCCGGTGGATTCCAAGGAGGTGGCTTTCGTCACCGCCGGCAAAAAAGCCTTCACAGACGCCGTGGGCAAGGCCGCGCCGGTGGTGCTGGAACCCATCGTGGCGCTGGAAATAACCATCCCCGGCGGCAACATGGGCGATGTCACCGGCGACCTGTCCTCGCGCCGCGGCCGGGTGAGCGACACCGAATCCCTGGCCGGCGGCATGACTTTAATTCGCGGCCAGGCGCCGCTTGCCGAAATGGACGACTACCAGTCGCGCCTCAAGTCCATCACCGGCGGCGAGGGCTCTTTTTCCATGCAGCTCAGCGGCCACGAAAAAGCCCCGGCCGATGTGCAGAAAAAATTGCACGAGGCGTTCAAGCCGGGCGGCGACGACTAAACCTGATATTTTTCCTTCCACTCCTCGTAGCGCATGCCGTAGATAATTTCCCGGCACTGCGGGTCGCTGAGGGTGAGGCCGCGCTCGGCGGCCTCGGCGCGGTACCATTTGGACAGGCAGTTGCGGCAGAAGTCGGCGAGGTTCATCAGGTCGATGTTCTGCACCTCGGTGTGCTCGCGCAGGTGTTGTCGCAAACGGCGGAACACCGCGGCCTCTATTTCGGTGGTGCAGTGCGGCGGCGGGGTGTTTTGCCCCACCCACTCCTTGGCGCCGGCGCCGGCGGTTTGTTCCTGTTTCCAGAACGGCGCCTGGGATTTTAATTGTTCCATCATTTCGCGGCAGGCGGTGAACGCGGCCCGGCGGTGCGGCGCCCAGGCGGCGGCGAGGACGATGGGGTCGGCGGGGGCGACCCGGCCGGTGCGGTGGAGGATGAGCGCGGCGCTGAGTTGGTGGCGGCTTGCCGCGCGCTGGGCGATGGCCCGCGTTTGTTTTTCGGTCATGCCGGGGTAGTGCTCCAGGGTCATGGCGCGCACTTCGCGGCCGTTGTTGAAGTCGCGCATCGTGCCGACAAAAGCGGCGCAGGCACCGTCCTTGCCCGGGGCGAGTTGTTGCTGGTGATGCGCCAGTTCCCGCCAGGGGTCAAAATCCCCGGCGCGCAGCTCCACGGTGGTTTTCATCCGCCGGTCACCGGCGGGAAGAACGCCACCTCGTCGCCGTCCTTGACCGGCGTGTCGGGGGCGGCGTATTCGTGGTTGACGGCGGCGAGCACGTTTGCGCCGTTCATGTCGTCACCGTCGCCCGCCACCTGCCGCCACACGCCGCTGACGGTGGGCGGTTCGGGAACGGCGCCGAGGCCGACGCCGGCCGCGCCCATGCGCTCCCGGATTGATGCGAAGAATAAAACTTTAACAGGCATGACTGCGGTTCACTGTATCATTTTCCCATGCGCGATTCATCCGCACCGCAATACCGCGCCGCCCTGCGCGCGTGGTTTGCGACGCCGCCGGGGCGCGAACTGGCCGCCGCCGAGGCCGGCCGGTTGCGCGCCATGCTGCCGGCGGCCTATCTGCCGGCGGCGGCGCAAATCGGCGGCGTGCATCTGGACGGCGTAATGGCGGCGGTCAACACCGGGGTGCGCGCGGTGGTGGGTCCATTGGCCGGAACGGTGACCGCGGGCCCCGAAATGGTGACTGCGGATGCAAAAACGGCCGCCGCCGAGGCCGAAACGGCGCCTCCGGCCCTGCTGACGGTGCATGCGAAGCCCGAACACACCCCCCTGGGCGGCAACAGCATTGACCTTGCGCTGCTGCCGCACACGCTGGATTTGTGCGCCGACCCGCATGCGGTGCTGCGTGAGACGGCGCAGGTGGTGGCGCCGGACGGCTACATCGCGGTGGCCGGGTTTAATCCGCACGGTTTGTGGGCGTGGCTGAACTGGCTGCGCCCGGGATCGCCGCACCCGCCGCGCCGCGGCCGCCATCACCCGCTGGCGGTGGTGCAGGACTGGCTGGCATTGCTGGGTTTTGAGCCGGTGGCCGGGGAGATGGTGTTTTACCGCCCGCCGTTCACCGATGCGCGGCGGCCGCGCTGGCGGCGGTGGCATGAGCGGCTGGCTTTTCTGGAGCGCGCCGGGCCGAGGTGGTGGCCCTTTGCCGCCGCCGCATATGTGCTGTTGGCGCGCAAGAAAACGCTGCGCTTGGCCGGCGTGGCTGAGCGCGCACGGGCCGCGCCGGGCCTGGCTGTGGCGCCCTCACCGGTGGCCGCGGCGGCCAGTTTGCAGGCGCCGAACTCATGAGCCGGCCGCGGGTGCGCATTTACACCGACGGTTCGTGCATTGGCAACCCCGGCCCCGGCGGCTGGGGCGCGGTGCTGTTGTGTGATGGCAAAAGCCGCGAGATTTCCGGCGGCGAGAAAAACACCACCAACAACCGCATGGAGTTGACCGCCGCGCTGTCGGCGTTGCGCGCGCTGCAAAAACCGTGCGAGGTGGATTTTTACACCGACTCGCAGTATCTCAAACAGGGCATTACCTGCTGGCTGGCGCAGTGGAAGAAGAGAAACTGGCGCACCAGCGCGCGGCAGCCGGTGAAAAACTCCGACCTGTGGCGGGCCTTGGACGACGCGCGCGGCGGGCACCGGATTCGCTGGCATTGGGTGCGCGGCCATGCCGGCGACCATGGCAACGAGCGCGCCGACAAACTCGCGCGCGGCGCGGTGCCGGAGGCCCGGCGGTGGTGACCATGGTGAACACGGCGGCCACCGCGGCGCGGCAGGTGGTGCTGGACACCGAGACCACCGGCCTTGACCCCAGGGAGGGCCACCGCATTCTTGAGATCGCCTGCGTGGAGTTGGTGCGGCGGCGCGCCACCGGCAACGACTTCAACCGTTACCTGAATCCGGAGCGCGAGATTGATGCGGCGGCGCTGGAAGTGCACGGCCTCAGCGGCGAGTTCCTGCGCGACAAGCCGAAGTTCGCCGCCATCGCCGACGATTTGCTGGCCTATTTGCGGGGCGCCGAATTGGTGATCCACAATGCCGAGTTTGACCTTGGTTTTTTGAACCATGAATTTCAATTGCTGAAGCGCGGCCACCCCAAAGTGGAGGAGTTGTGCACGGTGGTGGACACTTTAACCCTGGCCCGCCGGCGCCACCCCGGCCAAAGCAACAACCTGAACGCGCTGTGCCAGCGTTACGAGGTGGACAACTCGGCGCGCGACCAGCACCGCGCATCGCTGGATGCGGCGATTCTTGCCGAGTTGTATTTGGCCATGACCAGCGAGCAGACCGCGCTGTTTGCCGATGATGGGGGCGGCAAAAAAAAACGCGCGGCACAAGCGCCGAGCGGCCTCACCTACCCCAAGACCCCGGTGGTGCGCGCCACCGAAGCCGAGTTGGCCGCGCACCAGGCCGCCCTGGCGCGGCTGGCGGCGGCCGCCGAAGAGGATTGCCTGTGGCTGCGCCTGGAGGGCGGCGGGGGCGCCGGTGAGGGTGAGGGTGTTGAAAAATAAAGAGAAATTCCCGCTTGCCAAGTGTACCGTTGTGCTATGCTAATCCCCGGCCGTCCACCGGCCTGAAAAAGCCATCGGCGCCGGCGGGCGTCACCCACAACCACAAGAGGAGGCTACAATGGACGCGAAAATCATCTGGCTGTTTGTCTTTGTACTGTTGTACTGGGCATACTGCATTTACTGGGGCGTGAAGTGTGCGATGAGCGCGCGGACCGCCAGCGACTTTTTTATCGCCGGCCGACGGATATCCATTTGGGTGTTTGTGCTGGCCGCAA
Organism: Gammaproteobacteria bacterium; assembly: GCA_007570945.1. GTDB lineage: Bacteria > Pseudomonadota > Gammaproteobacteria > Arenicellales > Spongiicolonaceae > Spongiicolonus. The sequence continues at coordinate 8,056 of RKSH01000195.1, forward strand.
CGGCGACCTCATTCTCCGGGTGGACTTTCATGGGGCATCCGGGTTTGTTGTACCGCGACGGCTTTCAATACGCCTACGCCTCGTTTTACGCCATCACCATCCCATTCACCGGCGTCATGTTTCTGAAACGCCAGTGGATCCTCGGCAAGCGCTTCGGCTTTGTCACCCCCGGCGAGATGCTCGCCCACTATTTCCGCTCCGACATCATCCGCATTTTGGTGGTGCTGGTGGCGCTGTGTTTCTCGGTGCCATACCTAGGCATCCAGTTGCGCGCCTCCGGCTTCCTGTTCAATGTGCTGACCGACGACCTGCTCAGCGTGAACGTCGGCATGTGGCTGCTGTCGGCGGTGGTCATCCTGTATGTCGCCAGCGGCGGCTTGCGCGCGGTGGCATATGTGGACACTTTGCAGTGCGTGCTGCTGGCGGCCGGCATCATCATTGTCGGCATCATCGCCATCAACTACGTGGGCGGCTTTGAGCAGTTGAACCGGGGCATCGCCGCATTGGCCGAGTTTGACGACAAGCGGACGCCCGACGGTTACAGCCACTACGTGGCCATTCCCGGCGTCATCCAATTTGTCTCCAACGGCCCCAGCGCCGTGGGCGGGGCGTGGACCGGCATCATGATCCTCACCTACATGTTCGCGCTGATGGGCATCCAGTCATCGCCGGCGTTCACCATGTGGGCTTTCTCCAACAACGACCCGGCGCCCTTTGCGCCGCAACAGGTGTGGGCCTCGTCTTTCGGCATCGGCTTCATCCTGTTTGTGTTCACCGCTTTCCAGGGCCTCGGCGGCCACCTGTTGGGCGCCGACACCGCTTTCACCGCCGCCGCGCCGGAGCATGTGAACAACGTGCTCGGCCTCGGCCTCGGCGGCAGCGACCTGATGCAGGCGGCCGGCAAGCAGGGCATGCTGGTGCCGCAGTTAATCCACCTGATGCAGGACACCGCGCCATGGCTGGTGGGCCTGCTGTCGGTGTGCGCATTGGCCGCCATGCAGTCCACCGGCGCCGCCTACATGTCCACCGCCGGCGGCATGCTGACCCGCGACATCCTGAAGCACTTCTTCTCCCAGGACCTGAGCCACGAGCGCCAGGTGTGGTTCGGCCGCATCGGCGTCATCGTCATCGTCGGCGCCGCCCTGGTGGTCGCCACCACCACCACCGATGCCTTGGTGCTGCTCGGCGGCCTGGCGGTGGCTTTCGGCTTTCAGATGTGGCCGGCGCTGTTGGCGGTGTGCTACTGGCCGTGGCTGACCCGCGCCGGCGTCACCATCGGTCTCGCCGCCGGCCTGGTGGCGGTGGTGTGTACCGAGACCATCGGCCAGAACCTCGGCATCACCGCCTGGGGCAGATGGCCGCTGACCATCCACTCGGCCGGCTGGGGCATTCTTTTCAACCTCGGCCTGGCGGTGGCCATCTCGGCCATGACCCAGGACGAAACCGACCACCGGCACAAGATGAAATACCACGACTACCTGCGCGAGCGCGCCGCGCTGCCCGAGGACAAGAAAATCCTGGTGCCGGCGGCGTGGATTATCACCCTGGTGTGGTTTTTCTTCGCCATCGGCCCCGGCGCCGTCATCGGCAACACCATCTTCGGCGACCCCAACGACTACAACTCGTGGATCTTCGGCATGCCCTCCATCTGGGCGTGGCAAATTCTGTGGTGGGCGCTGGGCGTGTTCATGATGTGGTTTCTGGCCTACAAAATGGGCATGTCCACGGTGCCGGAGCAGGATGTGGAGGCGCTCTATGAGGATGTGGGCGATGAGCACGAAGCCATTGGCTCCATCCACCAGTAACCGGCCGCGGGCCCCGGCCTGAACCGGCGCGGGCGGCGTGCGATTTGTTCGGCGCGCCGCCCGCGTTTTATCTTTTCGCGCCGTGGCTTATTTCTGGATTTCCGTGCTGGTCCTGGCCGCGCTGCTGGTGTGGCCGGCCGGCAAATTGATTTGGGTGCTCAGCGTCCGCCGCCTGCAGCGCCGGCAGCGGCGCGAGTTGTCCACCGAGGAGGCCGAGGGCCAGCGCGGTCGCGCCTACTTCATCGCGGTCATCGTGTGTTTTATTTTTTCGCTGCTGTTTAATTATTCACTGCTGCGCTGAGGGTGAGCGTGGACCCGCGCCTGTACACTTTTCTTAAAGCCACCGCGTTGCTGATGGTGGCGCTGTTTGTGGGCTGGTCGCTGTGGGACAGTTTTCTAAAACCCGGCACGCCCGGCGACGCCGCCTGGCACAGCGGCAACAATTTATTCGAGGATGGCCGCTACGAGCGCGCCCTGGCCGGCTACACGGAGGCGCTGGCGCAAAACCCGGCGCACATTCACGCCCTGCGCGGCTACGCCCGCGCCCTCACCCAACTGGGCCGCCACCAGGAGGCGCTGGCGGCGTTCAACGAGGCC
>RKSH01000127.1 GCA_007570945.1 Gammaproteobacteria bacterium
ATGCGCGCTGTTCGATTTGCCGTGCGTGGTCTACATGGGCGAGACCGACATCAAACGCCAAGCGCCGAATGTGTTTCGCATGAAGTTGTTGGGCGCGGAGGTGGTGCCGGTGAAGAGCGGCACCGCGACGCTGAAAGACGCGATGAACGAAGCGCTGCGCGACTGGGTAAAAAATGTGGACAACACTTTTTACATCATTGGCACCGTCGCCGGCCCTCACCCTTACCCGGCCATGGTGCGTGATTTCCAATCGGTCATCGGGCGCGAAGTGCGCGAGCAGATGCGCGAGGCCGAGGGCCGCCTGCCGGACACGCTCATCGCCTGCATCGGCGGCGGCTCCAACGCCATGGGTTTGTTTCATCCTTTTCTCGGCGACGCCAGCGTGCGCATGTTCGGCGTGGAGGCGGCCGGCAAGGGCATCGCAAGCGGACTGCACGCGGCATCGCTCACCGGCGGCGAGCCGGGCGTTCTGCACGGCAACCGCACCTACCTTTTGCAGACCGACGACGGGCAAATCAAGGACGCGCATTCCATCTCCGCCGGCCTGGACTACCCTGGCATCGGCCCGGAACACGCCCACCTTCACGACCGCGGGCAGGTGAAATACGTGTCGGCCACCGACGCCGAAGCCTTGGAGGCGTTTCAACTGTGCTCCAAACTGGAGGGCATCATCCCGGCCCTGGAACCGTCGCACGCCCTCGCCTACACGGCAAAAATCGCGCCGCAGGAAAAAGCCGGCCACTTAATCGTGATGAACATGTGCGGGCGCGGCGACAAGGATGTATTCGCGGTGGCCGAACATTTGGGGGTGAGGTTGTGAGCGCGACGCGGCTGGAACAACGTTTTGCCGCCGTAAAAAAAAGCGGGCGCGGCGGGTTGGTGACGTTCCTCACCGCCGGCGATCCGGATGGGGAAACTTTCCGGCAAATTCTGAACGGCCTGCCAACGGCCGGCGCCGATGTGATTGAGGTCGGCATGCCGTTCTCCGACCCGGTGGCCGACGGCCCGGCAATTCAGGCGGCCGGCCTGCGCGCGCTGCAGGCCGGCATGACACTGAAAAAAATCCTGCAGACGGTGCGGGAATTTCGCGCAACGGATGCGGCCACGCCGCTGGTGCTGATGGGCTACTACAACCCGGTCTACCGTTACGGCGCGGAAAAATTTGCCAACGATGCCGCCAGTGCCGGCGCCGACGGTTTAATCATCGTGGACCTGCCGCCCGAGGAAGCCGCCGAGTTGCGCGAGCCGGCGGTCAAGGCCGGACTGCATTGGATATGCCTGGTCACACCCACCACCGGCGAGGCGCGCATGAAAAAAATCCTCGCCCACGCCGGCGGTTTTGTCTACTACGTCTCCATCGCCGGCATCACCGGCACCCACTCCGCCGAATTGCAGACGGTGCGGGAGGCCGTCGCCGGCATCCGCCGCCACACTAATCTTCCGGTGGCCGTGGGTTTCGGCATCCGCGCCCCTGAACAAGCCGCCGCCGTCGCCCAAGCCGCCGACGCGGCGGTGGTGGGGTCGGCGCTGGTGGAAATAATCACCGAGTCGCTGGACGGCGCGCGGGAGGAAACGGTGGAAAGGGTTTTGCGCCGGGTGGGGGAGTTGGCGGGGGGGATTCGGCAGAAATGATTGCTCATTTCTTTCGAATTTCCGCATGCACCTTTTCAATATCTTTCACCGTCTGAAAGATTTTGGTTATCGGCTGGAGAAAAATTCTTCCAACCACTTTTTAATCTCCAGTTCCGCAATCGCCTTTCTTTTCATATCATGGCGATACTGCAGAAAAGTTCTGGATTTTATATCGCTGGACCAAGCGAAAGCCGCCCTGGGATTTTTTCTCATGGAAATTTTCTCTCGAAAGAGCGAAGCCGCTCACATGATAAAAGCGCAAACTCAGGGTTAATTTCAAAACCCACGCCATTCCGCCCCTCGATCGCCGAGGCGATAAGCGCCGTCCCCGACCCCACAAAAGGATCAAGCACCGTTTCCCCGACATAACTGTATGCCTTAATCAGCCGCTGGGGCAACTCCACCGGAAACGGCGCCGCATGGCTGCGGTTGCCGCCGCTCTTTTCCGGCTTCATCAGCCATACGTCCGAGTTTTTCAGGCTGAGCCAAAAATCCTTGTCCAGCCGGGAATCCTCCTTGTCTTTTTTGCTGAGGTGCCCGTATTTGGCAAATCCCCTCCTCTCCGGCTTGCCGAATTCAAGGATGTATTCGTGCATGTTGTTAATCAATATGCCGCCGGGATACGGGTAGGTGCCAAAATGCGCGCGCACCCCGTTGGTTTTGTGCCAGATAATATCGCGCTTAAAAACAAAGCCGATGCTCTCGCACAAATCCACGCTTTGGCCCGCCAGGTTAAGCGTTTTGAAACTGTTGTTCTCCCTGAGGGGAAGATTCATGATGTTTAGAAAAAACTTCCGGCCCGGCTGCAGCACGCGAAAAACCTCCGCCCATACCTTGCCGATTTCCCCAAACCACAAATCCAGTTGATGGACATTGCCCAGGTCATTGTCCAGATTTTTGGAATACATCTTCGCATTGAAATACGGCGGCGATGTGATGCACAGATGAACGCTGTCATCGGCAACAGCCGACATATCCTGGGCATTGCCGTGAATGACCGACTGGGTGGTACGCCCAATCCGAATTTTTGAGATTGCCTCAACTTCAGCGCATGCGCTCTTCCGGCCGGCGCACTTCACCCTGTCTATATCATCCAGATTAAAACGATACTGGCCGCTGGCCGATTTGCGCGCCTTGACAAGCCTTTCCCTGGCCAGCGCGCGCACACGGTCCACCGAGACCCCTAAATAGGACGCCACCTCCACCACCGACAAGTATTGCCTGTTCTGGTAATCCATTGTGGCCCCACGTTGCCAGACAGCCCCCGCCGATTCAAGCGGCCGGCCGGAATTCTTCTTGAATTCTCCCCAATGCTATTTGCGTGTAATCGGGGTCAATCTCAAACCCGATAAATTTACGGCCATCCTGAACCGCGGCCACCCCGGTCGTTCCGCTTCCCATGAACGGGTCCAGCACCGTCTGCCGCTCAATGGTAAACAGGCGAATCAACTGGCGCATGACGAGCACCGGCTTGACCGTCATGTGCCCGGTTTCTTTTCCTTTTTTGGGCTTGGGGCATTCTAATATGGTTCCGGGAAATCCGCCGCCCATAATGGACTGCTCCGGCGACATCAGACCGGTTTTGTGCGCCAACCAGTTGTTGATGAACGTCCCTTCCCGGGGCTTCTGTGCAAGAACGACAGGCTCAAACTGCGGCTTCAACTGCGGCGTCTTCCGCCCGGCGATTTCGCGGATGATTTTACGTTTTTCATTCTGCGGCAGTTTCATCCTGCGCACAAAATGCTCCTGGGAAAACGCCTTGGCCTGCCCCTCGTATTTCCACGCCAGCATGTCCCGAATCTCAAAACCGGCGCGGTCAAACGCCGACCCCACCGCATATGACAGCCGCGCCTGGCAAAAAACCGCGGCAAA
>RKSH01000164.1 GCA_007570945.1 Gammaproteobacteria bacterium
GAAACCGGCAACACCATCATCCTCATCACCCACAGCGTCGAGGAAGCGCTGTGCCTCGGCGAGCGTCTGTTCGTCATGGCGCCGCGCCCTGGTCGCATCGAGAAAGAATACCGTTTGCCGTTTGCCGAGCGCGGGCTGACCGAGAGTCTGCGCGACATCAAAGGCATGGCGGAATTCGTCACCAAACGCGATGAAATCCTCTCCATGATTTGGGAGATGGAGGAGGAAATCATGGGCCGACAGGAGGCAGCATGAACACCGAAAACCAAACCGAGCGGCACGGCGGCCATCCGTTGCGCGTGTTGCTGGCGAAAATCGGCCTGGTCAAGGTCGGCGAAACCGAGCGCAAAACCGTCACTTTCGGCGATGCCTCGGCGGTCAGCGGCGGCAAGTTCTGGAGCATCGTCTCGGTGGCGACTTTGGCCGTCCTGTGGGTGCTTGCCAGCAGGTACAACTGGGTGGATCCAATTTTCTGGCCCTCCCCGGTCGCGGTATGGATGGAGTTCACCAGGATTTTTTCCGAGGGCTTCCGCAACTTCACGCTTCTGGAGCATGTGGGCTGGTCGCTCTACCGCATCCTCATGGGCTTCGGCTTCGGCTGTCTGGTGGGCATTCCGCTGGGCTTCGCCATGGGCCTGTCGCGGGTGATGCGCGGTTTGTTTGACCCCATCGTGGAATTCTTCCGCCCCATCCCGCCGCTGGCGTTCATTCCGCTGGTGATTATCTGGTCCGGCATCGGCGAGCGCTCCAAAATTCTCCTGCTGTTTCTCGCCGCGCTGTGGATTATGGCCTTGGCCGCCCGCGCCGGCGTGAGTAGCATCAAGTTGTCCAAAATCCACGCCGCCTACACCCTCGGCGTGTCGCGCGCGCAGTTGCTGTTTCGCGTGATTTTGCCGAATGCGCTGCCGGAGATTTTCACCGGCATGCGCGTCGCCATGGGCGTGTGCTGGGGCACCGTGGTGGCCGCCGAACTGGTCGCCGCCGAGTCTGGCATCGGCTTCATGATTATGGTGGCCAGCACATTTTTGGAAACCGACATCGTGGTCATGGGCGTGATTATCATCGGCGTCATTGGCTACGGCATCGACATCCTGATGCGCAAACTGGAGGCGCGGCTGATTCCGTGGAAGGGTAAAGGTTAAGCCTCACCCCCGGCTTTCACCCTCACCCTCACCGCCGCTGTCGGACCGCAGCGGCGGTGATTTTTTTCACTTCGGCAGGCGTATCCGCGTCCGCCAGCACGCCGGCGTCGTCCACCGCCACCTCGCGCACCCACCGCGCATGTTTTTGCAGCAGAAAACGCGCGCCGCGGTCGCCGCCGAGGGCGATTAACTCTGGAAAAAACCGCCGCCCAAACAGCACCGGATTGCCCCGCCGCCCGCCGCACACCGGCGCGCATGCCGCCGCCCCGCGCGCACCGTCGAAAGCGGCGATGAGAGCATCCACGGTCGCGGCTTTCACCAGCGGCATGTCGCCGAGGCACACCACCACGGCGTCCACGTCACCGTCCGCCGCCACCGCCGCAACGCCCGCGCTGATGGAGGCGCCAATTCCGCACTCGTGTTCACCGTTATGCACCAAGCGGCAGCCAAACCTGGCCAGCGCGCGCCGCACCAGTGCCGCCTGATGGCCGGTCACCACCGTCACCGAGTCCGCCATGGATGACTGCAGCATCGCCGCCACCGCCGCCACCATGGGCCGCCCGTCCGCATCCATGGCCGCCAGCAGTTTGTTCGCCGCCCCCATGCGCCGCGACGCCCCGGCCGCCAGCACCAGCGCCGCCGTCACCATCAGCGCCCGCGCCGCAACTCCGCGGTCACCTGCGCCATCACCGCCAGCGCTATCTCGCCCGGCGTCGCGGCGTTGATGGCCAGCCCCACCGGCGCATGAATGCGCGCCAACTGCGCATCGGTGGCGCCGGCCTCCGCCAGCCGCCGGCGGCGCGCCGCATGGGTTTTGCGGCTGCCCAGCGCGCCGATGTAAAACGCCTCCGACGCCAGCGCCAATTGCAGCGCGGGGTCGTCCACCTTTGGGTCATGGGTCAGCGCCACCACCGCGGTGCGCGCGTCCACCGCCTGAAACGCCGCCGCCTCGGCCGGCCACGCCGCCTCCACCGCCACGCCCTCGGCAAACCGTTCCGGCGCCGCAAAAGCCGCGCGCGGGTCCACCACCGTCACCCGGTAGTGCAGCGCCAGCGCCATGGGCGCCAGAAACTGCGCAATGTGCACCGCGCCCGCCACCACCATGGTCGGCGGCGGATTCAGCACATGCAAAAACCACTCGGCGCCGGCGTCGGTGACCGCCGTGCTGCAATCTTTAACCGCCGCCGCGCGCGCCGCCTGGGCAACCGCCGGCGCCAGTTGCGGGTCGCCGCCCGCCGCCGGGTAAAAACAATGCTGCGCTCCGCCGGCCATGTCCACCACCCGCACCGCCGGCGTCCGCGACTGCACCGCCGCCGCCAGCGTTTGCAAAGTGTCCACCGCCGCCTCCACCGCCTCCACCAACACGCGAATGCGCCCGCCGCAGGCCAGGCCCACGGCCCAGGCCTCGTCATCGGCGACGCCGAACTCCAGCGTCTGCGGCACGCCGCTTTGCATCACCGTTTGCGCGGTCTGCATCACCGCGCTCTCCACGCAGCCGCCGGACACCGAGCCGATGAAGCGCAGGCGGTCGTCCACCAGCAGTTGGCTGCCGGCCGGGCACGGCGATGAGCCCCAGGTGGACACCACCGTCGCCAACGCCGCCCGCCGGCCCTCGGCGCGCCACTGCAGCGCGGCGGCGGTCAAGTCACGGCCGGCGGCGTCAGTCTTCACCGCCGGCTCACCGTCAGCGCTTCGCTGAACTGGACCGCCTCGCTGAGTGCGGCGACGCTGTTCAAGTTATGCGCCGCGCGCAACTCGTGCACCTCCGGCAGGATGGCGCGGACGCCGGCGGCTAACGGGCGGAATTCGCGGTAGCGCAACAGTGGATTGAGCCACACCAGGCGGCGGCACGAGCGCCGCAACCGCGCCATCTCAAACGCCACGCCCTCACCGTCGGCGCGGTCCAAACCGTCGCTGATGAACAGCACCAGCGCATCGTGCAGCGGCAGGCGGCGCGACCAGTCGCGGTTAAAGGCGCGCACACAATCGCCGATGCGCGTGCCGCCGCCGAAATCGCGCACCGCGCCCGCCACCCGCGCCATGGCCAGGTCCACATCCTTGCGGCGCAGGTGGCGGGTGATGTTGGACAGGCGGGTGCCGAAGACAAAGCCATGCACCCGCCGTTGCGGCCGCGCGCACAGCGCATGCAAAAAATGCAAAAGCATGCGCGAATACGGCTGCATGGATCCGGAGATGTCGCACAACGCCACCACCGCCGGCGGCCGGGGGCGCGGAATCTTTTTCGGCAGCCGCAAAGGCGCGCCGCCGTGGCGCACCGCCAGACGCAGCGCGGCGCGCAAGTCCACGGTGCTGCGCCGCATGGCGCCAAGGGATTTGCGCCGGCGCCGCGACGGCCGGGCCGGCAGCGGCAGCCTCATCCGCGCCAGCGCGCGCCGCGCCTCCTCGGCTTCCGCCGCGCTCATCGCGGCAAAGTCGGTTTCCGCCAGACGCTCGCGCGCCGACCAGGCCAGGGCCGCGGTTTCCCGCTCGGCATCAGTGTCGGCGGGCGCGGTGTTTTCGCGCGCGCCCGGATACAGCGCATCGCTTAAGCGGCGCGGCAGCGCGCGGTGGTTGGCCGGCGGCGCCTTCGCCTGCGGCAGCAGCAGGCCGCGCAACCGCTCCAGCAGACGCGGGTTGCGCCAGAACACATGAAAGGCCTGGGCGAACATTTCACGCTCCGCCGGGTCGCTGACAAAAAGCGCGTGCAGCGTCCAGTAAAAATCCTCGCGGCCGCCGATGCCGGTGGCGCGCAATGCGGCGGCGGCGTCCACCATGCGCCCCGGCGCGGCGCCCGGAAAACGCCCGGCGGCGCGCAGCACACGGGCGAAGTGCACGATGTTTTCCATCAAGCGGCCCTCTGCGGCGCGCGCGGCAAGGCCGTGCTCAGCGCCGTCACCGCCACCCTCGGCGCGCTTCATTGTGCGGCCGCGACCTCGGCCTGCACCGCGGCCAGCGCCGCCGCGGCCTCGCCGCCCTGCATGCGCGCGATGTCGTCCTGGTATTTCAGCAGCACGCCGAGGGTGTCGTGCACCAAATCGGGCGCCAGGGCGACGGCGTCCAACTGCACCAGCGCGTGCGCCCAGTCAATGGTTTCGGCGACGCCGGGCGCCTTGAACAAATCGCGGCCGCGCAACTGCTGCACAAAGGCGACGATGGCGCGGCTTAACTCATGCGGTGCGCCGGGCGCCTTGCGCGCCAGAATTTGCATCTCGCGCTCCGCCGACGGGTAGTCCAGCCAGCAGTAAAAACACCGGCGCTTGACGGCGTCGTGAATTTCGCGGGTGCGGTTGGAGGTGACCACCACCAGCGGCGGCGCCGGCGCGCGCACTGTGCCGGTTTCGGGAATGGTGATTTGAAAATCGGCCAGCACCTCCAGCAGAAAGGCCTCAAACGGTTCATCGGCGCGGTCCAACTCGTCGATGAGCAGCACCGGCGCGCCGGCCTCATGCGGCCGCAGCGCGCGCAGCAACGGGCGTTCAATCAAAAACTGTTCGGAAAACAAACCGGCGTCGCCCCCGCCCTCACCCTCGCCGCGCACCTCGGCGCGGCGCAGGGCGAGCATCTGGCGCGCGTAGTTCCACTCGTAAACCGCGTGCGATGTGTCCAACCCCTCGTAGCACTGCAGGCGAATCAACTCGCGCCCCAGCCCGGCGGCAAGCACCCGGGCCACTTCGGTTTTGCCGACGCCGGCCTCACCCTCAAGAAAAAGCGGGCGTGACAGCGACAGCGACAAAAACAGCGCGGTGGCAAGGCCGCGGTCGGCGACATATGCGCGGTCCTCGAGAAACCTCACCGTGTCGTCAATGGAAGCGGGCGGGCGCACGGCGGCATTGTAGCGCAGGCGCGCGCCGGTTTTGGCCGCCGGCACATGGGCTATACTGCCCGCCAACCCAAACCAACAAAACACAGAGGAATCACAAGCAATGTCCAACGAAACAAAAATGACCGGCCGGGTCGCGCAAAGCGGCCTGTGGGCCGGACTGCATCCCGGCATGGGGCTGGCGGCCAAGGGCATGGTGGCGGCGTTTGTCGTGTTCACCGCGCTCAATGTGGATTTCGCCAGCGGCATTTACTCGGCGGTGCGCGGCTGGATTGAGGCCACCCTGAGCTGGTACTACGTATCGGCGCTGTGCGTCACGCTTTTTGTCTGCGTGTTTTTAATGTGCAGCAGGTTCGGCAAAATCCGCCTCGGCGCCGACGCCTCAACCCCGGAGTTTTCCTATTTCTCGTGGTTCGCCATGCTGTTCTCAGCCGGCGTCGGCATCGGCCTGCTGTTCTTTTCCATCGCCGAACCCATGTTTTATTTCGACAACTCGCAGCCGTGGGGCTACCCCAACAACCCGCACGCCGACAACGCCGGCATCACCGCGCTGAATGAACAGCGCGCGGTGCACGCCATGCGCGTCACCTACTTCCACTGGGGCTTCCACGCCTGGTCGGTGTATGTGATTGTCGGGCTGTGCCTGGCGTACTTCGGCTTCCGCAAAAAATTGCCGCTGTCGCTGCGCTCGGCGCTGTACCCGGTCATCGGCGAGCGCATCTACGGCGGCATCGGCCACGCGGTGGACCTGCTGGCCGTTTTCGGCACGGTGTTCGGCGTCGCCACCTCCCTCGGCCTGGGCGTCACCCAGATGGCCACCGGTTTGCACGTGCTGTTCGGCGTGGACAAGGGGCTGGTGACGCAGATTATTTTAATCGGCGTCATTTCCGTGGCCGCGACACTGTCGGCGGTGTCCGGCGTCGGGCGCGGCATCCGCATCATCTCCGAGTGGAACATCTACCTCAGCATCATCCTGCTGGCGTTCTTCCTGTTTGGCGGGCCGTTCAAGTGGCTGATGGGCTTCTTCGTCACCACCATCGGCGACTACGTGTGGAACGCGGTGCCCATGGGCTTCTGGACCGCCGGCGACCCCGGCGACGCCCAGTGGCAGAGCGGGTGGACCATTTTCTACTGGGGCTGGTGGATTTCATGGGCGCCTTTTGTGGGCATGTTCATCGCCCGCATCTCGCGCGGCCGCACCATCCGCGAGTTCATGGTCGGCGCCATGTTCGTGCCCACCACCATCGCCTTCCTGTGGCTGTGCATCTTCGGCGGCAACGCGCTGCACCTTGAGTTGTACGCCGAGGGCGGCGTCGGCACCGCCGGCATTGCCGACCTGGTGCGCAACTGGGATTTGCCGTCGGCGCTGTACAGCACCATCGGCGCCGTCACCGACATCAGCGCGTTGTCGTGGATTATGTCGGCGCTGGCCACTTTGCTGTTGGCCACCTGGTTCATCACCTCCTCGGACTCCGGCACGCTGGTCATCACCACCATGCTCAGCATGGGCGACGACAACCCGCCGCAAAAGTTTCGCGTGGTGTGGGGACTGGGTGAAGGTTTGGTGGCCGCGGTGCTGCTGATTATCGGCGGCCTCAGCGCCCTGCAAACCGCCTCCATCGCCGCCGCCCTGCCGGTCAGCGTCATTCTGATGTTCATGACCTGGGGCGTGGTGAAATCGCTGTACGAGGACCCGTCGGAAGTACAATAACCCGGCGGTCCCGCCAACCCAAAGCGGAACAGGCGCCGGCCTGTTCCGCTTTTTTGGGGACTTGCTAGCGTAGGTGACTTACCCACAAGCCACGCTGGGCTACCGCGTAATCTTGCGGCCGCTAATTATACGGTTGCCTATCAGGATTAGAATCACCACACTCTCTATGCCGAATCGCATCGACAACATTCTTCGTTCTCTCCGCCAAGAAGCCCTCCAATCTGTCGATGTCGTCTTTGCTGATTTGCACGGCGCATTTGCCTTGCGCCCGCGCATCCTCCAATTGTTGGATAACGCCAGCCAATTTTTCAGCGGTGGTTTTCGCTTCTTTGGCGGCGGATTCCAAGAGCTGGCTTGATTTTTCGGCAACCTCATCCAGATCATCAATAGTGGACGTCAATTGTGCAGTGGCGTTCTCCATCCTTTCAGGGCTGAGCAGGAGGACTTGGCAAACCAAATACGAAACAGCCACGATAAGAGACAACAGAACAATCCTGTCGACTGTTACCTTAGAAAGAAAACGCTTTATGAAGCTGATGGCCGCGTATAAAGCCAAATTATTAAGTTCCATAATAACCTCGATGTTGAGAAGTTGAAACCAAGCGATGGCACATGCCATCGCAGGTTTTTGTGGTGAAATTATGCCACTGCGATGCTGGGATTGATCGACAGTCAGGATTCACGGGGTGAGCGTCCGGGCAACGCGGAAGCCGACATTGAGGTTGCGGTTCCCGGAGGTGACCCAGTCGCGGTAGGCGGAGCGGAGGAGCCACGGATCGTCGCTCCAGGAACCGCCGCGCAGCACGCGCCGACTGCAATCTCCCGATTGCCATGCACTCCCACCATTCGGCGCACCCCGATAACTGTCATTCCAGCAATCCTGCACCCATTCCCACACATTGCCGTGCATGTCATGCAAACCAAATCCATTCGCCGGATAAGAACCCACCGGCGCCGTCTTGCCGATGTTGCGACCGTAGTTTGCCTGCGACGACGCGATGCTTCGGCCAAAATGATACGCCGTCGTCGTTCCCGCGCGCGCCGCATACTCCCATTCCGACTCGCTCAGCAGGCGATAACTCTTGCCCGTCTTTGCCGACAGCCATTTCAGATAGGACTGGGCATCTTCCCAACTTACATTGATAACCGGGTGGTTGCCGCGGCCCCAGCCCCTGCTGTCACCCGGACTGTAGCCGTTACAGCCGCCGTCCGACACGCACGCATCCCATTGTGCAAAGCTCACCTCAAACACCCCCACCGCAAAGGAATAGGCAATGGTCACCCGATGCACCGGATCCTCGTCATCATACCTGCCCGCCTCCGAAGACGGCGAACCCATCATGAACGAACCCGCCGGCACCACCACCATCTCAGGGCAGACATTACACCCGATGAATTTTCGCCAGCGCAGAATCTCTCTTTCCGCCCATTTTTCTTTCTGCGCGAGATATTCCGGCTTGGCTTCCAGCTCAATATACATGCTCAGCGCGGCATCGTAGTGCGGCGAGTCCGGCGCGGCGGCATTCAGATACTCGGTGAGGCGCGCATGCGCGGCCAGATAGTCGCCGAGGGCGTAATACACCCGGGCCATTGCTATTTGCATCGCCGGCGACACCGCAACCTCCACCTCCTTGCGCCGCGCAAACAAATCGGCGGCGGCGGGGTGGTCGCCGGCCTCAATGGCGTTGATGATTTTCTTGTCCAGCAAAAGCGCCTGCGCGGTGGGCGACAGGTTCTGGGCCTGCGCCGCGCCAAGGGACCACAGCAGAGGCAGGAAAAGGATGAGTCGGGTTTTCATTGTCAGTCCTCGCGGTTGGGGTGGTCGGGAATGGGCCGCCGCCTATTCGGCCAGCCCCTGCTCTAGTTCCCGCAGGTAGTTCTCCGCCGCCAAGGCCTCGGCCCGGGCGGCCTCGGCCGCGCGCCGGGCCGCCGCCGCTTTTTCCCGGGCGACTTCCGCTTTCCGATGCGATTTCTCTATCTCATCTCGAAGCGTCTCTAAATCCGAGACAGCAACCTCATTATTGGCGGCGTACAGAGCGCCCAGGAGACCCGCGCCGGCGCCGATCATGCTCGTCGTAGTGGCGGAAGACGCGGCCTGGTCCGCTTCGGCCGCCAACTGTTCGGCGCGCCGCTCCGCATTTTCCGCGAGTTCAAGGGTGAGTTTGGCCCGGGCGCGCAACTCCAAGGCCCGCACCCTTGACATTTTTTCCCTGGTTTTGGCGGCGGCTTGCGCCTCGGCCTGGGCCGCCTGCTCGGCGGCCTGCTTGGATTCCTTGCGCGCCTGCTCTTGGGTGTAGAAATCTTTCATCGCCGAAAAATCCGGCGCGACGGGCTTGGTGAATGCGCTTTCCTGCGCCACCGAATCGGCCGGCGCCGCAAGCAACAACAACAGGCCGCCCATGACGGGCCATGCGCGCGGCAGCTTCATCAGTCTGTTCTCCGGGTAAGAAATTGACAAACCTATAACGGGCAGGATGAAAGCACCGGCCGCCGGAGGTGTCAATGGAAGCTTCTGCCGGCACGGAAAGTGTTCCACCGCCGACACCAGCCAGAGCAGGAAGCGGTAATGAAATTCCAGCACCGGGCCGGTCTCACGCGCCCGGCCCGGCGGATCCTTGTCCAACGGTTTGTCCATGCCGTTTATGGCAAGAGGACGCGCCATTATGACTGCCCCTGGACGCTCATTTCACGCCCGGCATTACCGGGATTTCGTGATGAGAAGAACATATCTTGCGCCCATAAGAAACCAACGCGCTCTCCCAAGCGTCAGCGCGATTATAATATCCTCAGCTTCGCCAAGGATATAATTAACGACTTTGACGCATGCCTCATGCTCAATGTTAATATCGAGATTGGTGGAGATAAGTCCGGTCAGTTCCGAACATAGATCTTTCACCATTGCATCCCTCGCCATCCCATACGACTCAAAGGCAGAGTCGACAAAATCAAAGGCAGAGTTGGAATGGCTAACAGGGTCGTTGAGATGTATGCGAACCGCATCAAGGAAATCCTCCGGGCGGGTTTCCTGTGCGATACGCGCTGTCCTCACAAAGGACCTTGGACTCTGCGCCAGCGCCGGCAGAACCAGTCCTCCGGCCATGCCACCCAGCATTGTGGCGGGAACAACCGCAGGAACGGTCTTGAGAAAATCGCGTTTGTTTATGGTCATATTAGTGCCCTCCGGATTTGATGGTGAACGAAAAAGGAACCATGGCCGGAGCGGTGACGCCGAGCACCAGCACGGCAACGAAAGCGAATGACTTTACGAGGGTAAGTGATTTCATTGGGTTTTCTCCGGTTTTGAGTTCCAAGGGGGAGAAATTTTCCATACCGTTATTTTCCTTGCATCATCCAAATGGATGATTTTTTTTCCGTTTTTTTTACCCCCTTTCTCCCGCCGCCACTGCGCACAGGAACTTCATCAGTTCCGCCTGCCTACGGCATCCGGTCTTGGCGAAAAGATTGGCGAGGTGGGTTCTCGCCGTGTTGCGGCTGATAAACAGAGACTCGGCCGCACGGTCGAGGCTGCAGTGCTCAAGAAAAGATTGCGCAAATTTGATTTCCGCGCTGGAAAATCCAAGCGATTTCAGCGACTTGGATTCGTG
>RKSH01000131.1 GCA_007570945.1 Gammaproteobacteria bacterium
TCGGAAAAATAATTGTCAAACGAAACCCGGAACATGGCCAGGTCATCGCGGATGTTTTGCATGATTTCACCGGCGGCAAAGTCGAGAATCTTCGCCCAGCCATCGGCGTCGAGAATTTTTTTGCCGCGCGCGATTAACGCATCCAGTTTTTTCTCATCATCCGCGGGCAAATTGTCAAACAGCGCGCCGCCGCAAACTTCACCCTCACCCCCACCCGCGCAAAAATTTTTCGCAATGGTTTTAATGTAATCGCCCTGGTAGGCGTTTTCCGGAAATACAATTTGCTCGCCGCGATTTTCCAGCGCGCGCAGCCACACGCTGAGCGCCAAAATATCCATCTGCCGGCCGCTGTCGTTGAAATAATATTCGCGCAGCACCGCAAAGCCGGCCGCCGCCAGCACCCGCGCCAGCGCATCGCCATATGCCGCGCCGCGTCCGTGGCCTACGTGCAGGGGGCCGGTGGGGTTGGCGGAGACAAACTCCACCATGATTCTCTCGCCGCCGCCGAAATCACTACGGCCGTAGTCCGGCCCGGCGCGGCGGATGCTTTGGATGCATTGCGCCAGCGCATCGCGGCTGAGAAAAATGTTGACAAAACCCGGCGCCGCCGCCTGCACCTTGTCCACCAGCGGCGAGTCGGCGATGCGGTCGGCGATTTTTTGCGCCACCGCCATGGGTGAGGTCCGCGCCGGCCCGGCCAGCGCCAGCGCCACACTGCTGGCAAAATCGCCGTGCTCGCGTTTGCGCGCGCGCTCCACCTTGACCTCGGCCTGTGCCGCCTCGGCCGGCAAATCCCCGGCATCGCACAAGCGGCGCACCGCCTGTTGCAGCAGTTGCACAAGTGATTCCTTCATTCGCGCATTTTACCCAACCGCCCGCGCTGATGGCGGCATAATCGGCGACGGTGCCACCGTCAGTTTCAACATTCAAACCACCGTTTCCGTGACTGCAACCACCGCCGACACCATCGCCGCCATCGCCACGCCGCCCGGCCGCGGCGCGGTGGGCATCGTGCGCATCGCCGGGCCGGCCGCGGCGGGCATCGCCGCCGCCCTCACCGGCGCCTGTCCGCCGCCGCGCACCGCCACTGTTGCCGCCGTCACTGACGGCGCCGGCCGCGCCATGGACAAGTGCGTGGCGCTGTTCTTTCCGGCGCCGGCCTCCTACACCGGCGATGACGTGGTGGAACTGCACACCCACGGCGCGCCGGTGGTGCTGGACCAGGTGGTGGCCCGCGCCATCGCCCTGGGCGCCCGCGCGGCGCGGCCCGGCGAGTTCACCGAGCGCGCTTTTTTGAACGGCAAACTGGACCTGGCGCAGGCCGAGGCGGTGGCCGACCTCATCAACGCCGGCACCGCAGCCGCGGCGCGCTCGGCGGCCAATGCGCTCGGCGGCGCGCTGTCCAGGGAGGTCAACGCCCTCGCCCATGCGCTCACCGACGTGCGGGTGGCGGTGGAGGCGTCGCTGGACTTCCCGGATGAGGCGCCCGATGCCGAAACCGTGGCCGCCGACGTGGAGACCGCGGCGGCCAAAGTGGAGGCTCTAATTAACAGTGCGCGCCAGGGGCAGTTGCTGCGCGACGGCATGACGGTGGCGCTGGCCGGCGCGCCCAATGCCGGCAAGTCCAGCCTCTTGAACGCCCTGGCCGGCCGCGACCGCGCCATCGTCAGCGGCGAGCCCGGCACCACCCGCGATGTGGTGGACGCCGACATCAGCGTGGACGGCATGCCGTTGCGGGTGGCGGACACCGCCGGCCTGCGCACTGATGCGGCGGGGGTGGAGGCCGAGGGCGTGCGGCGCGCGACAAAAGCCATGGCCGGCGCCGACCGGGTGTTGCTGGTGTGCGACGACGCCGATGCCGGGGCGGAGGCGCCGGCCTTGGTGCGGCGGCGGTTGCCGGCGGATGCTTTGGTGACCTTGGTGTGGAACAAAATCGACCTCAGCCGGCGCGCGGCCGGAATGGTGGACGCCGATAGCGTCGCGGTGTCGGCAAAAACCGGCGCCGGCCTCGGTGCGTTGCGCACGCACCTAAAACAGTGCATGGGATTTCGCGGCGCGGAGGACAGCCCGTTCCTTGCCCGCCGCCGCCATCTGGACGCGCTGGGCCGATGCCGCGACAGTTTGCGCGCCGCCGGCGCCGTCCTCGCCAACGGCGGCGCGGTGGAACTGGCCGCCGAAGACCTGCGCCTCGCCCACCGCGCCCTCGGCGAAATCACCGGGGCAGTGGGCAGCGAGGAACTGCTGGGGAAAATTTTCGCCGAGTTTTGCGTCGGCAAATGAGGATGGGGCGGCGGCGGTGTGGAACCACGAGGTGAAGCGCGTACTGGCGGCGCAGGCGCTGCTGGCTTTGGCAACGGCGGCGGTGGCGTGGCTCGCTTTCACCGCCGCGGCCGCGGCCGGCGCGCTGTACGGCGGCGCCACCGCCCTCGCCGTCACCCTGCTCGGCGCCTGGCGCCTCACCCGCTTCAGCAGCGCGCGCGGCGGAATACTGCACCTCTACCTCGGCATCGTCGAGCGCTACGGCCTGGCCATCGCGCTGTTAACCATCGCCCTCACCCTCACCCCCTGCCGGCCGCGGCCACCGTCACCGGCTTCGCCGTCGCACAGTTGGGCGCGCTGATGGCGGGGGTGCGGCGGAATTAGAGGTGGACGATGTCCAAGCCGCCCCATTTTTCGCTCAGGTATTCAGCGACCAGGCGGCGGTGGCAGTGGTGGGGCTTGTCCTCGCTGCACAGCAGACAGGCGCCGTCCAGTTCGGCGCGGGCGATTTTTTCGATTTTGCGCTGCGCCATTAGTTTGAGAAATTTTTTCTCGTAGGTGGCCCAGTCGATTTTCTTCTTTTTGTACGCACCGAAAATTTCCTGGGTCGGTGCGAGGAGTTCCGGCCGGTGTTCGTAACCGATTTTGCAAATCTTCCGCGCAAAATAACGCAAGTCATCGCGCTTGGCGAAACCGGAAAGTTGCGACGTGTTGTTCAACCGCACATCCGCCAATTTGCACAAACCGTCACGCCGAGCATGCAGCAACCGCTCGAAAAAATTCCCGGCTGATGTGTTGGTGAAGCCGATGGTGAAGATTTTTATTTTGGTTTTTTTCATTGTGACTTCCTCCCGGCGGGCCTGGTGTAGGCGATTTTTTCTTCCAGCACGGAATAGGCGGCAGCGGTTTTTTCCGCCGGGAAAAAATCGGCATTTTTGTTGGCGGTTTTTCGCTTCAGCGTTTCTTCATGAGTTTCCAATGTGCCATCGGCCAGAATGTGGCGCACTGCAATTCCCTTCTTATCCAACTCGCGCGCGACCAGCACCGTGCGGTGGCAACCCAGCGGATCCTGTTCGGCGCACATCAGCGCGATGCGGTGAGTTCTGCACCCCTTTAACAGGCGCGCCAAACCCTGCCGGAAAACATCGGAGCGGGCGATTCGCTCATAGCGAACCTTATCGTTTTCATAATACTCGTCCCCCCGCCGCCGCACACCGAGTTC
>RKSH01000038.1 GCA_007570945.1 Gammaproteobacteria bacterium
GCGGAAAAATTGCGGCGGCGGTGGTGTTAGACCCGTTGCGCGATGAAATCTTCACCGCCGCCCGCGGCGAAGGCGCCTACCGCAACGACCGGCGGCTGCGGGTCAGCGGCGCGCGCACGCTGGAACAGGCGCTGATTGCCACCGGCTTTCCGCACTCGGCCGGCGCGCGGCTGGAGGAGTTTCTGGGGCTGATGCGCGCCCTCCTGCCGCGTTGCCACAGTTTGCGCCGGGCCGGCGCGGCGGCGCTGGACCTGGCGCATGTGGCCAGCGGGCAGTTGGATGGATTTTGGGAAATGGGCCTGCAACCGTGGGACATGGCGGCCGGCGCGCTGTTAGTGGAGGAAGCCGGCGGACGGCTGGCGGATTTTGACGGCAGCGAGGATTTTCTCAACACTGGCAGTGTGGTATGCGGCACACCTGAAGTATTTCAGCAACTTCTCACGGTAATTCAAAATGCTCGGGACGGCTAAACTGACACCGCCGCCCTCGGCTTCCGAGCACACGCCCATGATGCGCCAATACTTGCGCATCAAGGCCGAACATCCCGACATTCTTTTGTTCTACCGCATGGGTGATTTTTACGAGTTGTTCTACGCCGACGCCGAGCGCGCCTCGCGCCTACTGGACATTTCCCTTACCAGCCGCGGCCGCTCCGGCGGGCGGGCGGTGCCCATGGCCGGGGTGCCGGTGCACAGCGTGGAACAGTATCTGGCGCGCCTGATTAAGCAAGGCGAGTCGGTGGCGGTGTGCGAGCAAGTGGGCGATGTGGATGACAGCAAGGGACCGGTGGAGCGCAAGGTGGTGCGGGTGGTGACGCCCGGCACCCTCACCGACGAGGGCCTGCTGGAGGATCGCCGCGAGAACCTGCTGGCCGCGGTGCATGGCGGCGGCGGTGAGGATTTCGCCATCGCCGTGCTGGAGGCCTCCAGCGGCCAGATGCGCGCCATGGAAATGCGCGGCGCGGACGCCCTGGCCGAGGAGTTGCAACGGCGCAACCCGGCGGAAATTCTGCTGGCCGAGGGCGCCGCCTTCACCCTGCCCCAGGCCGCCGCCGAGGCTTCGGTGCATGCGGTTCCGGGGTGGTATTTCGACCGCCACCGCGCAGCGGAATTGCTGGCCGGTGAGTTTGGCGCCCTGGATTTGCGCGCCTTTGACTTGGACAATGCCGCCCTTGCGGCCGGCGCCGCCGGTTGTCTGCTGCAGTACGCCAAAGACGTCTACGGCCGCGCCCTGCCCCACTTGCACGACTTGCGCCTTGAGCGGCGCGGCGACACTTTGCTTATCGACGCCGCCAGCCGCGCCAATCTTGAAATTGAGCACAGTTTATCCGGCAACGCCGGCTTCACCCTGAGCGCGCTGCTGGATCGATGCGCCACGCCCATGGGCGCGCGCCTGCTGCGGCGGTGGTTGCACGGCCCGATTCGCGACCGCCAAACCCTCACCCTCCGCCACCAGGCCGTGGACACGCTTATCGCCGCCGGCGCCGAGGCCCGCAAAGCCCTGGCCCGGCAACTCGGCGCCATCGGCGACATGGAGCGCATTTTGGCGCGCGTCGCCCTGGAAACCGCCCGCCCGCGCGACCTGGCGCGGTTGCGCGAGGCGCTGTTGGCGCTGCCGGACTGCGGCGAGATTTTGTCGCACTGTGACTCACCGCGGCTGGCCGAATTGCACGCCCAACTAGGGCCGTTCCCGGCAGAGGCCGGCCTTTTGCAGCGCGCCCTGGCCGATGCGCCGGCGGCGGGACTGAAAGAAGGCGGCGTCATCCGCGCCGGCCACGATGCCGAACTGGACCGCCTCAACACACTGCGCCGCGACTCGGGGATTTTCCTGCTGCAACTGGAAAAGCGCGAGCGCGAGCGCACCGGATTAAAAAACCTGAAAGTGCAGTTTAACCGCGTGCATGGCTATTACATTGAGGTGGGCCGCGCCCACAGCGGGCACGTCCCCGACGACTACACCCGCCGCCAGACGCTGAAAAACGCCGAGCGCTACATCACGCCGGAGTTGAAAAAACACGAGACCGAAGTGCTGAGCGCGCGCGACCGGGCGTTGGCGCGGGAGAGGTTTTTATACCGTGAATTGGTGCAGAAAATTCTGCCGCAACTGCGCGCCTTGCAGCATTGCGCCGCGGCCGCCGCCGAGGTGGACGTGCTCAACAACTTCGCCGAGCGCGCCCTCACCCTGGGCCTCAGCCGGCCGGAGCTTGGCGACGCCCCCGGCATCGCCATTGAGGGCGGCCGCCATCCGGTGGTGGAGGCCGCGCTGCCCGGCGCGTTCATCGCCAACGACACCCGCCTGCAAAGCAAGCGCCCCATGTTGGTGGTCACCGGCCCCAACATGGGCGGCAAGAGCACCTACATGCGCCAAACCGCACTCATTGCGCTGCTCGCCCACAGCGGCTGTTTTGTGCCGGCCAAAAGCGCGCGCATCGGTCCGCTGGACCGCATCTTCACCCGCATCGGCGCCGCTGACGACCTGGCCGGCGGCCGCTCCACGTTCATGGTTGAGATGACAGAAATGGCGCTCATCCTGCGCAACGCCACCCGCAACAGTCTGGTTTTGGTGGACGAAATCGGCCGCGGCACCAGCACCTTCGACGGCCTCGCCCTGGCCTGGGCCTGCGCCTTGGAGTTGCACAACATCGGCGCTTTCACCCTGTTTTCCACCCACTATTTTGAGATGACCGCCCTCGCCGACACCCTGAGCGGCGCCGCCAACGCCCACTTGGATGCCCGCGAGCACGGCGACGAAATCGTCTTTCTCTACGCCGTCAAACCCGGCCCGGCCAGCCGCAGTTACGGCTTGCAAGTCGCCAGACTGGCCGGCGTACCGGCCGCTGTGGTGGAAAAGGCGCGCGAAAAATTGCTTGAGTTGGAAACCGCCGCCACCGCCGACGAAACCCAAATGGGCATTTTCACCCCGGGCCCGCCGCCCTCACCCTCACCTCCGCCGACCGCGGCCGTGGACGAACTGAAGAAAATTTCCCCTGACGAGTTGACGCCAAGGCAGGCGCTGGAGATGCTTTACCGGCTGAAAAAAATGGTCTGAGGTTGCCGCACCGGGGCGTCTGTCCCACCGCGCCGACCGTTACTCCACCGACTCCAAGCGCAACAATTCACCGTCGCCGGCGTCGGTGAGGATATAAAGGTAACCGTCGGGGCCGTCCGCGACATCGCGGATGCGCGCGTAGCCGTCGAGCAAAACTTCCTGCGCGATGACGGTGTCGCCTTGCAACTCCAACCGGCGCAAGTGGCGCGACTTCAACGCGCCGACGAACGCATCGCCTTGCCAGTTGGGGAAAGCATCACCGGTGTAGAACGCCAAGCCGCTGGGCGCGATGGATGGCGTCCAGTGAATCACCGGCTGCACCATGCCCGGTGCGTGCGTGAGTTCCGAAATCACCGCGCCGCTGTAATCGATGCCGTAGGTAATCGCGGGCCAGCCGTAGTTGCCGCCGGGCGCATCCAACTTATTCAAC
>RKSH01000123.1 GCA_007570945.1 Gammaproteobacteria bacterium
GGATTGGCCGGGCTGCCTTTGCCGAAATCGGCGCGCCCCTCGATGGTCTCGCCGTTCTTCAGGCGGATGGTCAAAAGCGTGGTCATCTTGTCGTAGCCCGCCGCTTCCGCTTCCTGGTGCACGGTGAATTTAATGCGCCGGATCATGGCGCGCACATCGTCGCGGCGCACCACTTCATCGGTGAACTGGGGCAGGTTGGCGCGCCGTTCCAGCAGCAGGATTGCCATGCAGAACTCCATGCTGAATTTTGCCTGCAGTTCATCCTGCGGGTCGTGGTGGATGAGCGCGTTCAACATGTTGTGGTTGGTGCCGACTTGCACCTCATCCACATCGCTAGCGCCGATGTCGCGGGCCTGGATGAGTTCCAGCATTTTGGTCATGCCCGGATGGGTCAGCGAACCGGAAGGGTGGGGCTTAATGGAAACGCCGGGCGCCTCAAAAGTCCAGGGGTTGCCGAGTTTGCCGTCAATCGCGGACAGGTCATAGCCGCCGCCGTGCGCCTGAAAAAAACCGCGCGGACTTTCCAGAATTTTGGCTGTCGCGGTCCAGCCGTCAGCGACAAAATCGGCCGCGACCATGCCGTTTTCGCAGGCCCGGCCGGCATGAAAGGGCTTGGTCATGGTGCCGAAATTTTCGCGCAACCCGGCGCTTTGGCTGCCGGCCAACGCAAAGGCCCGCGCCATCGCCCCGGCGTCCAGTCCGCGCAACTTGGCGGCGGCGGCGGCGGCGGCGAAAGCGCCGCAGGTGCCGGTGGAATGAAAGCCGTGCTGGTAGTGGCGCGGTGAAATCGCCTCGGCGATTTTGCATTCCAACTCCACGCCCACCTGGTAGGCCAGCAGAAAATCCTCGCCGGAGCGCCCGGCGGCCTCACTGCAGGCCAAAGCCGGCGGCAATGCCGGCGCGGTGGGATGGGTCAGCAGGCCGTATACCCGGTCCGGGGCAACCGCCAACTGGGTGTCGTCATAATCATCCGCATGGATGGCGACGCCGTTGGCGAAGGCGGCAAAACGCGGCGCGGTCCGATAGTTTGCGCCGATGACGGTGGCGGCGGCCGCGCACCCCAGTTCCCGCAGCCGGCGCGCGACTATTTTGCCCGATTCGGCGACCGCGCCGGCGATGGCCAGGCCGAATCCGTCCAGCACCGATTTTTTGCCCAGTTCACGCACCTCCGGGGGAATAGAGTCGTAGGTGGCGGCCACCGCAAATTCGGCGGCGCGGCGGGTCAGGCCGGCGCCTTTGCCGGTGTCAATGTCGGGGGTGAAGTTCTGTGGCGCAGTCATGAGCGTTTTCCTGGGTTGGATTTGGAAAAAATAGCGCGGAGCAGCCGCACCGTCGGGGTGAAAAACAAGCCGCACAGCGCCAGCGCAAAAAACAGCAGCGCGATGGGCCGCTGTAAAAATCCGGCTGCCGCATGGTCGAAAATAATCATGGACTGGGCAAAGGAGTTTTCCAGCAGTTTGCCGAGCACCAGCCCCATCACGATGGGCGCCGGCGAAAACCCGTGCCGCCGCAGAAAAACCCCGACCACCCCGGCGACCATCATAATCCACACATCGGCCATGGAATGCCGCAGGCCATATGCGCCAATTAAGCACAGCACGAAAACCGAAGGCCACAAAAACTGCCGCGGGATTAAGGAGACGCGGGAAAATCCTTTGGCGCCAACCAGGCCAAGGGCAAGAAATGCGACGTTGGCCAGCAGCATTGCGGCAAAGATGGCGTAAAGCAGCGCCGGCTGCTCTTCAAACAGGTAGGGGCCGGGGCGCAGTCCGTGCATCTGCAGGCCGCCGAGAATCACCGCCGCCGTGGCCGAACCGGGGATGCCCAGCGCCAATGTGGGCACCATGGCGCCGCCGGTGGCGGCGTTGTTGGCCGCTTCCGGGCCAGCCACGCCCTCAATTTCGCCTTTGCCGAAGTTTTGCTTGTTGGGCGACCACCTTTTGGCCTCGTTGTAGCCAATCATGGCCGCCACGGTGCCGCCCTCGGCCGGCAGAATGCCGACAAAAGTGCCGATACCGGAGGAGCGCAAAATGGTGGCCCACACCCGGCGGAAATCGGCGCGCGACGGCAACCGCATCGCCGACAAACGGATGCGCTCGTAATTCGGCTTGTGTTTGCCGGCCTGCTCATACAACTCGGTCATGGCAAACAGGCCAATCAGGACCGGAATGAAATGCACCCCCTCATACAAATGCGGGCTGCCGAAAGTAAACCGTTCCACGCCGGTGGTGAGGTCCACGCCAATGGTGGAGATCAGCACGCCCAGGGCGCCGCCGATGAGATTTTTCACCGCCATCTCGCCGCTGATGGACGCCAACATGGACAGCCCGAACACCGCCAGCGCAAAATATTCGGGCGGCCCGAACGCATATGCGATTTTGGCCAGCGCCGGCGCCGCCAGAATTAAGGTAATCAAACTAAAAATGCCGCCTAAGGAACTGGCCACCGCGGCCATGCCCAGGGCCCTGCCGGCCTCGCCGTTCTTCGCCATGGGATAGCCGTCAAAGGCGGTCGCCGCAGCCGGCGGCGCGCCCGGCGCATTAATTAATATCGCCGTGATGGAGCCGCCGAAAGTTCCCGCGCAATACAGCGCCGACAAAACCGCAATGGCCTCAATGGGCTGCAGATAAATCGTGAACGGCAGCAGCAATGCGGTGGCCATGCTGGAGCTTAGCCCGGGCAGGGCGCCGACCAGGATTCCGGTCAAGGTGGCGGCGAGGACAAGCGCCAGGAATTGCACATCCTGGAACGACGCCCAAACCGCGGCCGCGCCGGTCAACGCCACACCCCGTCGGGAAACCGCAATCCCAGGAACAACACAAACACCACATACACCGCCGCCGGGTAAAGCAGCGCATACAGCGCCAGGCTTGCCGGGCGCCGCTCCCCCCACAATGCGCACAGCGCGGCACAGCAGGCGACCAATATCACCACCCCGGTCATGGCAAACAGCGCGCAGCCAATCCATGCCGCCGCCGCCACCAGCAAAACCCGCCGGACGCGCGGCACCGGCGCCGCCGCAATCCCGCGGCCCTGCCACACCATCACCACCGACAGCCCGGCAATAGTGAGCAGCAACATGCGCGGAAAAAGTTCCGGCGGCACATTCTGCGACAATACCGCCGGCACACTGTCAAAGCGGGTGCTCAGCCAGTAAAGCCATGCACACAACGCCAGCAAAACCCCGCCCTCGGCAGCCGCGCCGCCCAGGCGACGAGCCGCGCCACCGAGGCGGCGGTCGGCGGCGGGCGGAGGACTGTCGGGTGATGCCGGCGCGCGCATGTTTATTGTTTGACCATGCCCAGGTCCAGGAGGGCGCGGCGGGCATCGGCGTACATGCGCCGGATTTGCCGGTCCCAAACCTCAGCCCCGGCAATGCTGTCGGCATCCAGCCCGTTGCCGGTGAGGTAGCCCTGGTAGGTCTTGTGCTTCATCGCTTTGAGCATGGCCGCCTCCAGAATCTGCACCCGCTCCTCCGGCACATCGTTCAGCACCACGATGCCGCGCACCGTGGAGAAGAAAGCGTTCACCCCCTTTTCACCGGCGCTGGGGGTGTCCGGCAGGGAACGCATGCGCTTCTCGGTCAGTGACACTAAGGCGCGAAAGTCGCCGCGCTCCAACTGGTCTTTGGCCTCGGTGACATTCAGCCCGGCCGCTTGAATGTTGCCGCCCATCAGGTTGGTGACGATTTCGCCGCCGCCCTCAAACGGCACCACGGCGATTTGCGTGCCGGCCTCTTTGCCGAAAGTGGCCGCCGCCACGTGGTCCACGCCGCCGATTTGGGTGGTGCCCCACTTAATCGGCGTTTGCTTGCCGGCCGCCACCAAATCCTCCATAGTGCGCAGGGGGCTGTCGCCCCGCACCATCACCACAATCGGGTCATCGGTGGAGCGCACCACGCCCTTGATGTCGTCTATGCCCAGCGGCGCGCGGCCCTGGGCCATGGTGAACAGGTGGGTGGGGGTGATGGCCATGACCGTGTGCCCGTCGGCCGGGCGGTTCTTGACATAACTCATGGCCACCCGTCCGCCGCCGCCGGTCTTGGGGTTGACCACGGCATCCACTTTGAGGTTGCGGCGCGTGCGAATGAGCAGCATGCGGGCGGTGGTGTCGGTGCCGCCGCCGAGGCCGGCATGGGTGACAACCTCAATCGGCCCGGAGGGGAAGTCGGCCGCGCCCGCCCGGCCGGGCGGCCACGCGAGCATGGCGGTCATGCCAGCGCCGGCAATTAAAAAACCGCGGCGGCCCGAATCAATGGATTTTGCTGTGTTTTTCATCGTGGTTCTCCTCCCGTTGGTTGGGTGAAAATGGTTTGTGTCAAACCGCACCGGGGCGCGGCGTTTTTTCTTTGCGCTCTGCGGATGAATGGACAACCGCAAGCATGCGTTCTTTGCCATTGCGGATATGGCCGGCCATGGCGGCGGCGGCGGCGGCGGCGTCCCTTTTTTCCAGCGCGCGGAAAATCATGCGGTGCTCCCGGTGGGAGGCGGTCATGCCGACCCCCTGCATAAGACCGCGGGTGCGGAACAAATGCAGGTCGCGGACGCCATCTTGGTGAATGCGCAACAGCCGCCGGTTGCCGGCGCCGGCGGCAATGGCTTCGTGAAATTCCAGGTTGAGCGGATAGTAGGAGTCCAGGTCGTGCCGCCCGGCGGATTGTTCCATTTGGTCCAGCAACCGCCGGCACCGGGACAACTGCGCCGCGCTGTGCCGCTCGGCAAAATGGCCCGCGGCCGCGGCTTCCAACGCCATGCGCAGTTCGTAAATTTCCAGCGCATCCTCCATGTGCACGCGGCACACAAAAAACCCCCGGTTGGGGACAAAATTCAGCAATCCCTGCGACACTAAGGCGCGGCAGGCCTCGCGCACCGGGCCGCGGCTCACACCCAGGGCCTGCGCGGTTTTCTGCTCGTTGATGCGCTCGCCGACATCAATGTCGCCGGCCAAAATCCGATGCTCCAATTCGCCCCTCACCACTTCGGGCAGGGAACTGTTCTTGAGCAATTCCAGAACACTGGCTGAGGTTGGTTCTTGCGCCATGGGAAAGAATGCTAATGCGAGAATGTAAATTGTCAACAATTTTTTCAGGGATAAAAACAGCGCGGCGCCGGAGGCGGAGCGGCCGCCGGGCGCGGTTTTAGTTTTGGCTGCGGCAAGAATCCCGCTGTTCCGCGCCGCCGCAAAAAACCGCCATCAACTCCTCCTCCCGCGCCCGGGCTTTTTCCATTGCGGCGAATTTAATGTGGCCGAAGCCGCGGATGGATTCGGGGATGCGGGCGATTTCGGCGGCGAGGGTGAGGTTTTGCCGGGTGAGGCCGCTGGTGAGGGCGGCGACGGTGGTTTCGTAATCGCGCACCATCTGCCGCTCACGGCGGCGTTCATGGCGGCGGCCAAAAGGGTCCAATTTTGTGCCGCGCAGAAACTTAAACGGCGCCAGACAGCGAAACACGGTGAGCATCCAGCCGCCGAATTCCTTTTTGCGCACAAACCCGGTTTCCACCTCGCGCTTGCCGAAAGGCGGCGCAAGGTGGAAGCGAATTTTATAATCGCCGCCGAATTCCCTGCGCAGCCGGCGGAGGAATTCACCGTCGCTGTACAACCGCGCCACTTCGTATTCA
Organism: Gammaproteobacteria bacterium; assembly: GCA_007570945.1. Classification (GTDB taxonomy): domain Bacteria; phylum Pseudomonadota; class Gammaproteobacteria; order Arenicellales; family Spongiicolonaceae; genus Spongiicolonus. The sequence continues at coordinate 5,619 of RKSH01000123.1, forward strand.
TCCTTGTACGCCAGCAACTTGAAATAATTTTCCGCCACCGCCCGCGCCAGGCCGCCGCCCTCACCCTCACCGCCGGCCACCGCCGCCTCGGCCGCCGCCACGGTTTCCACTGTTGCCCGGTAGCGCGCGGCCAGGGCGGCGTTCTGGTAGCCGCGCAGATATTTTTCGCGGCGCGCCACCGCCTCGGCAAAACTTGCGGATAAACGTTCGGCGCAATCGTCACCACCGCCGCCCCCGGCGCCGGCACAGTCCGCCACCCGCCCGGGAAAAACCGCCGCGCGCCGGCCCCAGGTCAGCGCGGCGCGGTTCATCGCCACCGCCTGGCCGTTCAGTTCAATGGCGCGCTCCAGCGACTCCACGCTAAGCGGCAGCCAGCCGGCCTGGCAGGCATAGCCGAACATGAACATGTTGGCGGCGATGGAGTCGCCGAGCAATGCGTACGCCAGTTGCGTCGCGTTCACCTGCGCGGTGTTTTCATCGCCGGCGAGTTTGCGGATGCCGTCCACCATTTCCCGCGCCGGAAAAACCATGTCCGGGTTGCGGGTGAACTCGCCGGTGAACATTGCAAAATCGTTAAGCAGCGCATGGGTGCGGCCGCGGCCGATTTTGGCAAGCACCCCGTCACTCGCCGCCGCCACCAGGTCAAAGCCGAGCAGCAGGTCGGCGCCGCCATCCGGCACATGCGTGGCGCCGTCCACCATTTCACCGCCGCCCACCACCACGTGGCTCAGCACCGCGCCGCCCTTTTGCGCCAAGCCCATCATGTCCAACACCGAACAGCCGCGCCCCATCAGGTGCGCCGCCATGCCGAGCAGCGCGCCGCTGGTGACCACGCCGGTACCGCCGACCCCGGCCAGCACGATGCGCCAGCCGCCGCCTGCATCCGGCATTTCCGGAGTCGGAAGCGCCGGCCATGGGGCTGCATCCACCGTTCTTGCACCGCCGTTCACCGTTTGCACACCGCCGCGCAACGCCCCGCCGGCAATGGTGACGAAACTGGGGCAAAAACCGTTGGCGCACGAGTAATCCTTGTTGCACGCCGACTGGTCAATGCGGCGTTTGCGGCCGAACTCGGTTTCCACCGGCACGATGGCGACGCAGTTGGACTGCACGCCGCAGTCGCCGCAGCCTTCGCACACCGCCTGGTTGATGAAAATTCTTTTGGCCGGGTCGGGATAAGCGCCGGCCTTGCGGCGGCGGCGTTTTTCCGCGGCGCAGGTTTGGTCGTAGATAATCGCGGTGACTCCCTCGGTGCCTTGCATCCGCAATTGCACTTTGTGCAAATCGTCGCGGCGCGCCACCGTCACCCCCGGCGCAAAGGATTCGCCGCCGACGTATTTATGCGGGTCGTCGGTGACCACGGCGATGGCGCCCACGCCCTCGGCGTGCAACTGGCGCGAGATGCGCTGCGGCGATAAGCTGCCGTCCACCGGCTGCCCGCCGGTCATGGCCACGGCGTCGTTGTGCAGAATTTTAAAGGTGATGTTCACCTTGGCCGCGACCGCGGCGCGGACGGCGAGAACGCCGGAATGAAAATATGTTCCGTCACCCATGTTCTGAAAAACATGTTTGCGCCGGCTGAAATTAGCCTCGCCCACCCAGGATGCGCCCTCACCGCCCATCTGCGTGGCGCGCGCGGTGGCGCGGTCCATCCACTGCGCCATGTAATGGCAGCCGATGCCGGCGCGGGCGCGGCTGCCGGGCGGCACCACGGTGGAAATGTTATGCGGACAGCCGGCGCAAAAGTACGGCGTCCGCTTCATCACCGCACCGTTGCCGGCCGCGGCAGTGCGGTTTTGCAACTCGGCAAGGCGCTGCGCCAGGCCGGCGGCGTCGCGCAACTTAAGCAACTGCGCGCCAATCTCAGCGGCGATGAGATTGCTTGACAAGCGGCCGGCGCTGGGAAACATGGCGCGGCCGTCGCAATCAAACTTGCCGGCCACCCGCGGCGCATCGGGCTGGTTGAACAAAACCGCCTTCAACTGGTCCTCCACCAGCGGGCGTTTTTCCTCCACCACGATTATTTTTGCGAGGCCGCGCGCAAACTCCCGCGCCCCGGCCGCCTCCAGCGGATAGGCCAGCGCAAGCTTGCGCACGCGTACGCCGAAAGCGCGCAACTCCTCATCGCCCAGTTCCAGGTCGGCCAGCGCCTGCCGCAGGTCCGAATAAGCCTTGCCGGTGGCGATGATGCCGAGCCGCGCATCCGGCGCATCATTGACCGTGCGGTCAATGCCGTTGGCGCGGGCGAAAGCCTGCACCGCCGGTAATTTGTATTCGTGCAACCGCCGCTCCTGCTCCTGCGGCGTGTCGACGGCGCGGATGTTCAGCCCGCCGGCCGGCATGGCGAAGTCGGGAATCACGGCCGCCGCCCGGGCGCGGTTGATGGCGATGGATGCGCTGGCCTCCACCGTGTCATGCACGCACTTCAGGCCCACCCAGCAGCCGCTGTACCGCGACAAGGCCCAGCCGAACAGGCCGAAGTCCACGATGTCCTGCACCCCGGCCGGACCCAGCACCGGAATCATGGCGTCCACCATTGCGAACTCGCTCTGATGGCAGGTGGTGGAGGATTCACATGTGTGGTCGTCGCCCAACAACGCCAGCACGCCGCCGAACTTGGAGGTGCCGGCGAGGTTGGCATGGCGCAAAGCGTCACCGCTGCGGTCCACGCCGGGCCCTTTGCCGTACCACATGCCGAACACGCCGTCGTAACGGCCCTCACCGTCCACCTCGGCCTGCTGCGCGCCCCACAGCGCGGTGGCGGCGAGCTCTTCGTTGACGCCGGGTACGAAAACAATGCCGCGCGACTCAAGATGGCCGCGCGCCTTGCCAAGTTGAATATCCAGACCGCCGAGGGGCGAGCCGCGGTAGCCGGTGATGTAGCCGGCGGTGCGCAGGCCGGCGCCGCGGTCCAAGTCAAACTGCAGCATGGGCAACCGCACCAGGGCCTGGATGCCGGTGACAAAAACCCGGCCGTGGTCGACGGTGTACTTGTCCTCCAGTTGAACCTGCCGCAACGCCATGGGCTGAGAGTAGCACGGCGGAGTCAGTTCACCGCCGCCTCCGCTTGCATGTTTCCGCGCGGGCCGATGACCACCTCGTTGCCGCTGTCCGGATGGCGCGGAATGTTGAGCGACAGAAGCAAGGACACCAAAGCCATGCCGGCGCCGGTCAGGAACACCGCGGCCGGCATCACCAGCCACACAAAACCGAACGCCACCGGCACCACCACCGCGGCGATGTGGTTGATGGTGAAGGCCACGCTGGCGGTGCTGGCCATGTCGGCGGCGTCGCCGATCTTCTGAAAGTAGGTGCGAATGGCGATGGCGAAGGCGAAAAACATGTGGTCCACCAAATACAGCCCGGCCGCGACAATGGCGTCGTCCACAAAAGCGTAGGCGGTAAAGACGCCAATCAGGCCGATGTATTCCGCCACCAAGGCGGCGCGCTCACCCACCCGGCCGATGATGCGGCCGATGAGCGGCGCCAGCCAGATGTTGAGCACCGCGTTGGCGAGAAAAAGCGCGGTGATGTGCATCACCGAGTAGTTGAATTTTTCCACCATTAGAAAGCCGGCAAAGACCAGAAAAATCTGCCGCCGCGCGCCGGCGACAAAGGTGAGGGCGTAGTAAAGCCAGTATCGCCTGCGCAAAATAATGCGCCGCCGCTGGCGGACTTTTTCCGCGAAGTGGGGAAAAATCATCCACGCGCCGGCCGCCATGGCGACGGTGATGCCGCCGGCAATCACGTAGGTGAGGGTGTAAATATCGCGGCTGGCGGAGGTTGATATTCCGGCGGCCAGGGCGGTCCATGACCAGTCGCCGGCCGCGGCCATGCAGGCGATAAAAATCGCGCCGAGCGTCGCCACCTGCGCGGCGGCGCCGATGCCGTAGATACGGCCTAATGTGACCGGCGCATGTTTTTTATCCAGCCACTGCAACGCCAGCGACTGGTTGCAGGTTTCATAATAATGAAAGCCGATAGACGAGATTAAAGTGGTGACATACAGCCCCAGCGGCGTCGGAAAATACCCGGTGAGGGCGACCCCGGCGCCGAGCAGAATGAGCGAGATAAAAGCCAGCCGCTGTTCGGCCACCACAATTAAAAGGTACACCACCAGCAGCGACAGAAACCCCGGCACCTCGCGCAGCGACTGCAGAATTCCAATCTCGCGCCCGGTGAAAGCGGCCGCTTCCACGGTGAAGTTGTTCAGCAGCACCGTCCACCCCCAGAAACTCACCGGCATGGCCGCGGCCGCCACCATCAGCAACGATTCCGGGCGCGACAGCCATCGCTTCAGCATCATCATAATCCCCCGCGCACCGGGGAAAGCGATTGCGAGAGTCCGGCGGCGCCCGTCAGCCGGACAACAGCCTGAATGCCATGAACAACACGTCAGCCGTCAGGCGCGTCTCCACGACAGCCAGCCGCGCGCCATACCCGTTGCCGTTGCCGCCGTTGGAGGCGGACTTGGGTTGCGGCTTGCTGAAAGGCCTCACATTGTCAGGCGGCCCGCTCACAACCTCTCCCACAACTGCAGTTTCTCCCAAAAATCCCTGTCAAAATAACCGGTGTAAGCGCCCGCCCGAACCACCACCCCGGCCCGCTCGTTGCGTTCATCGCGGGTGTGAATGCCGAGC
>RKSH01000021.1 GCA_007570945.1 Gammaproteobacteria bacterium
GTCCACGAGCGTGACCCAATCGTTTTTTGCATCGTCCTGCTCGTAGAAAAAATGCCGCGGCGCCGGCGTGTCCGGGCCGAGGTTGACGTCAGTGACCCATCGAAACAGTTGGTTCAGCGTCGCGCTCACCATCGCCCGGTCCGACACATGCACCGAGCGCTCGCGCTGCATGTGGGTTTCCGATGCAGCCCTGCTGCCCTGCCCCTGGATTTCGGTGGCCAGCGTTTGCGAGGTCAGCGCCTTGGAAATTTCCTGGTTGCACGCGCGAATCAGACGCTCTTGCGGCGTCGCCGCCTGGCTGCCGGCGCTGCCGCTCAGGGACAGCATCTCCACCCCGTCCTCCACCGCCCCCACCGCGTTGCCGGCGAGTTTTCCCAGCGCCTCCACCAGCTCGTCCACCTGCTCTGCATTCCATCCGGCCGGGTATTTGCCCACCATGAACGGCACGCCGAATTTCTCCGTGAACTGGGTGAAAAATTTAAACCCGGCGTGCTTGAAGAGGAACGGCCAGACGCAGGCCGAGAACACGGCTATGCCGTACGGGTTGTCGAAAGACGGCATGTGCCGCGTCAGCAACGCCGCGCGCGCCGGAATTTCCTCGCCGCGCACCGCGTCGCGGCGGGTGAGCGCCCGCAGCGCGTTGTCGTCGGCGTCAAAGACAAAGCGGCGTTGCGGCCGGTCCACCACTCGCGCCGGCAGAATGTCGCCGCCGAATTTTCCCCACACGACGTTGTGCACCGCAAAGCCGCGAAACGCCGCCACGGCCATGGTCCAAATCACGTCGTTCCATGTGGCGTCGCCGTCCGGCGGCCGCGCCATCACCTCCCGCGCCAGGTCGGTTGCACGGCGCGCCTTGCGCCCCTCGCCGCCCGGCACGATGCGCCATTCAAATCCCAGCAGCCCCGCCCGCACCGCGCGCAACTCGCCAATGACATGCGCGTCCAAAATCAGGCGGTCAAAAATTTCCTGCTGCCCGGCCTCGCCGCGCCGGCGCAGGATGGCGTCGGGATTTGGCAGCCGCCCCCACAACGCGCTCAGCCATGGGTCGTCGAATCGAGCCGCGATTTGCTGCCCCGGCAGCACCCGCGCTTTTTTGATTTTGTTTTTTGCTTTCATTAGTATTCACCCCATCGGATTCCTGCCGTCGGCCGCTCGGCCTCGCGCACCGCCCCGGCCGGATCGCGCCACGCCAGGCCGGCGGTCAATTGCCAAAGCATGTGCAATGCATCCGGCCCGTCGTCGTGGTCAGTGTGCGGGTAGTGCTCCAACTGCTCCCGCAGCGTCACCTGGTCGCGGCGAAGCAAAATTCGCCCGCCGGCCAAGAACGGCTGCAGCGATTCAATTCGCAACGCCTTGTCGGTGTGCGGCGTCACCGCCCGCGCCGGCACCGGCTCCCCGGCGGCGATGGATTTATCCAAAACTTGCTGCCGAAAATATTCCTGAAATTGCACCGCCTCCACCGCCCAGGCCGCGCACTTCCACGCACGTTGAAGTGTGATTACGTCGTCGATAATCTTGTCCGGCGTCCGCCGCCGGATGCTGGCGGCGAGGACGTACAGAATTCTTTTTTTCGCCCCGCGCTCCACGCCGCCCACGAGGATTGCCGACGGGTCGGAGCGCGAATTTTTTCCCAGCGACGGATCCACGCAGCCAAAAGTCACCATGTCGGCCGGGCGCTTGTCCCAAAAGCACACCGCGCCGGCGAACACCGCATCGTCCGCCGCGCCGGGCTCGTTCTGTTTTTCCACCGCAAAATCCCCCGGCGACTCCGCGCGCTCCAGCATCAACTGCAACAGCGGTTGCGCGTCCAGCCAGGAAACCTCCGCGCCGGCGTCCATGGTTTTTTTGCGCCGGCGGTAAAATTCGGCGGCGCCATCCGCATCGCCGGCGCCCACCTGCTCGGTGAATTTGTCCCACAAGTCCATCCGCGCCGGCCAGCGGATGATGGAGCGAAATTTCTTTCCGTTCCACCGCCCGGCCTTCAGCAACCCGGCCAGCAAACTGTCGTAGTGCAGAATTGTGCCGATAACAATGACGTCCATGCTGCCGTCCGGCGGGCCGAGATACAGCACCGCCTGCCGCCACCACCGCGCGAGTTTGTGCCGCTGCTCGATGGTTTTTACATTCGTGTCGTTTTCAAGGTCGTCACCAATCACCAGGTCCGGCCGGTGGGGCCCGTGGCGCAGCCCGCGCACCCGCTGCCCGGCGCCGCGCGCTTGAATCTTGATGTTGTTTTTTGTCACCACCACCCCGTCGCGCCACACGGCGCCGGCGCCCATGGCCTCCGGCCAGTCCGCGGCCAGGCGGGGGTTGCTTTCCACTTCGGCCTTCACCGCCCCCAGCAGCGTCGCCGCCTGCTCGAACACATCACAAATCATCAGCATGTAATGTTTGCGGCCGGTGACGACGCACCAAAGCACCAGTTGCAGTGACACGATGGTGGACTTTCCCTCGCCCCGCGGCGCCGCCACCGCGGTGCGCGTGCCGCCGGCCGCATCAATTCGCCGCGGCAGGTTGTCGTACAACCAGCCATGCGTCGCCGCCTCGCCGCGGGTGACGTAGTGCGGGAAATAAGTTTTGGCAAAAAAACGAAAGTCGCCCGCGGCGCGCTTGGTCCGCCGCGCCCGCGCCGCGTCGTCCGGCGCGAAGCCCTCCACGCTGGCCTCAATCTCCCGCCGCAGCGCGGCGGTGTACTCCGCCACCTCGCGCGCGAACTCGCGGCCGGTCAGTTTTTTGTGGCTCAGGCGATGCACAAATCAACTCCACTCCGCCGCCAACTCGGCGCCGAAGGCTTCCAGCGCACCCAACATCGCCGGCGCCAATTCGGGGTTGCGCAGTTGCAAAAACTTGCCGAATTTTTTGAGGACATCCGCGGCGATGCCGAGCCGCGCGAGTTTTGGGTCCACGCAGCCGGCGGCGCGCACAGTTTGCGCATATGCATTGCTGAGCGTCGCCATGGCCCGCGTCACCTCCAGCGGGTCGGCCGGATGGGTTTTTAGCGCCGCGATGGTGGATTCGAACAGCTTCGAAAAGTCATCAAGAACCCGCTCGGTGACGTGCCCGAGCCCGCCCTCGGCCAGCCGCGCCGCGTTGCGCGCCGTGTCCCAATCGTCGCCGCCCAAGCGCGCCTGCCGCTTCCACGTGCGCGCGGTGCCGGGCGAGACCCCGGCCTGCCGCGCCGCCTCGCTCAGCGGCAGCCGGTTGCGAACATAGCCGGCGCGCACCCGCGCGCGCACGCTGCCGGGGTGCGCCACGGATTCAGGCCCCGACCTTGCCGCCGAGACCGATGCCGACGGCGGAAATCACCGTGGCGATGGTGGCGGCGAAAACCGAGCTTCGCACCTCCACCGCGCGCAACCGGGAATCCACATCGCTGATGTGGCCGTCGACCCCCTCGATGGTTTTTTGCAAACCGTCCAACTGCTTCTGCATGCCGTCCAGTTTGCCCTCGATGCGGCCAAGAGCGCGGCTGGTTTTCTCGTTCATTTTTTTCCTCTGGGAAGTTTGACCTTGAAAGATTCAACGAAAATTCGGAACAGCCGCATCAGCCCCAGCGTGCTGACCAAAATTCCAATCATTGCGAATTCAAACCACCAAGGCGCGCCGTCGTAGCCGTGAGCCCGCCACCCCGCGTGGATTGCATCGTCCAGGCCGAGGTCGACGCAGGAGCCGACCGCGCAGGTGAGGGCGAGGATGATGGCGTTCAAAAACGGCAGCGCGAAAATCGCCGCAAAAAACAAAATGAGGAACTCGTCCATTTTGGTGGTGTCGCGGTTGCGCAGCACCTGCAAATCGTACTCCGCGTCGGCCTTGCCGCGCTCGCGCAAGCGGTTTTCCTTCGCCTCCAGCCGCGCCACCTTCACGTCGATTTTTTTCAGCGCGAGGCGCCGCGCCCCGGCCTCCGCGGCCGCCTTGCGGCCTTGGTACGCGCCAAAGGCATCGCCGGCCGCGCCGAGGATTGTGGCGATGGGATTAAAAGGCATTCGCGCCTTTTAACCATCGCCGCCGGGTTTTTTCAGGGGCGCAACGCGCCCCCCCCAGGCAAAAAAAAGCCCGGCGCGATTGCCGGGCGGGGTGGCGGGGTGGCGGCGAAAACAGGGCGATGAATGCGGGCAGGATGCAAGGCAGGGCGCTGCCGTCTCTTTTTGGCCCTCGCGGCTTCCTGTTTTCGCCGCCATGGGGGGCGGCCGTCAATCTTTTTTTGCATTTTTTTTAATTGTTTTTTCCGGCCAAAAACCTTTGTAAAACAAGGTTATTTGAGCGGGCGGCGCGAAAATTCCCGCGCCAAATTGCGTTTTTTGAGGGGGGGGCGCAACGCGCCCCTGAAAAAATCAATTTTTGCAGGTGATTCTCTGCCGCATGCAAATCACCCGCAATTTTTCCCTGGTCGAATTTCGCCGCTCCTGGCGGGCGGAAAAATTAGGTTTGGACAACACCCCGCCGCCGGAGGCCGAGGCGTGCATCGTCGCGCTGTGCGAAAAAATTCTGCAGCCTGTGCGTGACCATTTCGGCTTGGCAGTTTTTGTCGACAGCGGCTACCGCTGTGCCGCGTTGAACGATGCGGTCGGCGGCGCAAAAAATTCACAGCACCTCCGCGGCGAGGCCGCCGACATCCGGGTCAACGCCGTGCCGGCGCGCGAGGTGGCCGAGTGGATTGGAAATTCCAGCCTGCCGTTTGACCAGGTGATTTTCGAGCGCAAGCTCGACGGCACCGAGTGGGTGCATGTCTCCCACTCGCCGCTGCCGCGGCGCCAGGCGCTGCAGGCCGCGTTTGACCATAACGGCAAGCCTGTTTACGCCCCGCTTTTTATGGCGGAGGCGGAGGCCGCGGCATGAGCGGCCTCACCGAATTCTTCCCCATCTTCCGCGCCGGCACCCACACCGGCGCCAACGGCCGCACCGTCACCTTCAGCGGCGGCGATTTGGACGACATCGTGGAGCGGTACGACGCGGCCAACCCCGCCCCCTGCGTGATAAACCACGATGAATTGTACTCGCCCTTTGCCTACGCCCAGGTCGCGGAAATTAAAAACGACAACGGCGTGCTGATGGCGCGCTGCGATGCCGATTCGGTGGAGCCAAAATTCGCCGCGCTGGTGGAGAACAAAAATCTTTTCAACCGCAGCGTGCAGTTGCTGCCGGTGGAGGACGGCTGGCGCTTGGGCCATGTCGCATTCCTCGGCGCCGAGCCGCCGGCGGTGCAGGGCCTGGCGCCAATCCAAATGAGCGCCGTCGGCGTCACCTTCAGCGCCGACGACGCCTGGGCGCGGGTGAGCGAGGCCCACGGCATCGCCGCCATCTGGGCCGTGCTGAAAAAAATCACCGACAAGGTTTTCGGCGCCGACGGCGCCGAGAATCCGGTGAGCGATTTTGATTTGCAAGAAGCCCAGCGCCGTATTGGCCGGGCGCAAAAAGAGGCCGAAACCGAAACCGACAAAGAACAAGGGGGAGTCATGAACTACTCGCAAGAACAACTGGACGCGGCGGCCCGTCGCGCCGCCGCCGAGGCCGTCGCGGCCGAGAAGAAAAAATTCGCCGCCGAGCGCGCGGAGTTTGCCGCCGCGCAAAAACGCTCGCGCCTGGCGGAAATTCAAACCCGCATCGACGGCTTGCTCGCCGATGGCCGGCTGCTGCCGGCGCAGGCTCCCGGTCTCGCGGAATTCGCCCTCCGCCTCCACGGCGCCGAGGCCTTTGAGTTCACCCGCCCCACGGGCGAGGACGGCAATGCCGCGGTGGAAAAAGCGCGGCCGGCGGAGTTTGTTTTCTCCCTGCTGGAAAAAATGCCGCGCCAGGTTGAGCTTGGCCGGGAAGTCGGCGGCGAGGATGTCGGCAAGAAATTCGCCGTCGACCTCGATTCCGCCCAATCCATCCACGATGCCGCCCTGGCCTTCCAGAAATCCAAGGCCGATGCCGGCATCAAAATCCCCTTCGCCGCCGCCGTCCAGACGGTGGTCGCGCAAGCCAACGAAAAAAATTAGGAGGAACACGCCATGGCGTCCAAATATTTTCCGCTCACCATCGTCAAATACGATGCCGGCGCGGCCGTCAAGGCCAACCGCATCGTCAAGCTTTCCGCCGATGACCAGGTGGTGCATTCCACCGCCGCCGGCGCCGACGCGCATATCGGCGTCACCGACCGCCCGGCCGAATCCGGCGCGGCCGTGGATGTCGCCTTGACCGGCATCGTCGCCGTGGAATTTGGCGCCGCCGTCAACCGCGGCGCGCAGGTGCAAAGCGATGCCGACGGCAAGGCCGCCCCGGCCGCCGACGGCGACCGCACCGTCGGCATCGCGCTGGAGACCGCCGCCGCCGGCGACATCCGCCCCGTGCTTTTGTCGCCGGGAACGGTTTAATTTTTTCAACGCCAACTGGAGGACCAGACAATGCCCCCCACCACCAACACCCCCACCGGCGGCACGCCTTTTCCGTATGACCCGGTGCGCACCGCGGTGGTCATGTCGTACCGGATCGACGACATGATTGCCGACCGGGTGCTGCCGCCGACGGCGCCCATCGACACCGCGAAATTTTCCTACACAAAGTGGGATCGCGCCGATGCGTTCAAGGCTCCGGACGCCCGCCTCGGCCGCAAGGGCAAGGCCAGCGCCGTGGAGTTCGGCGGCAAGCAAATCGTGGATGAGTGCGAGCACTACGGTTTGACCGATTTTGTGCCGCAGGAAGACGTGGACAAGGCCGAGGTCAACCTGCGCCAAGGAGGCGTGGTCACCGACCCCGTCGCCAACGCCGCCATCGGCATCACCCATCTCTTGAAATTGTTGCGCGAAAAACGCGTCGCCGACGCGGTTTTTGACACCGCGGCGTACACCGCCGCGTACAAGACCGCGGTTGCGAATGGCAGCCGTTTTGACGACGCCGGCAGCGATCCTTGGGGGTTGCTCGAGGGGGGCATGAAAACAATGCTCAAACGCCCAAATACAATCGTTTTCGGCCAGGAGGCATGGAGCGAATTTCGCCGTCATCCCAAAGTGTTGAAAGCGGTTCACGGCAATGACGGCGATGCCGGCCTCGCCAGCCGCAAGGCGGTGGCGGAAATCCTCGAGGTCAGCCAACTGCTGGTGGGTCAAACCCGCATCGACAACGCCGCCGAGGGCCAGGCCGAAAACCTGGTCCGCGCCTGGGGCAAGTATGTCGCGATGCTGTACATCGACGGCGTCGGCACAAGCATGGGCGGCGAGGACCAGGCCAATCTGCCGCGAGGCCCGAACATGGAGCGGCAGGGTTTTGGCTTCACCGCGGTCTACAAGCCCCTCGGCGTGTACTCATCCATGCACGGCGGCCGCGGCATTGCCGGCGGCACCGAGGTGCTGGTGCGCGAGTCATGCAAAGAGGTTGTTTCCGGCGGCGACGGATTCGGCTACCTGTTGTCGACGGTGGTTGACTGATGTCCTCGCCGACCCAGGCCTGGCGCCTGGAGTGCAACTTCGCGCGCGCCGGCAAAACCCACCTTGCCGGCGAGGTGCTCACCGACCTCAGCGCCGAGGATTTGGATTGCCTCGGCGCCATGGCCGTGCCGGTTGAATCCGCCGACGGCGACAACGTCATCCCCATCGCCCCGGCCGCGCTGAGCGATGAGCAGTTGCAGGCGTGCGCGGATGTCGAGGATTTAATTTCCCAGGGCATCGCGGAAAAAACCGCCATCAAGGAAATTCGCGCCGGCGACCCGGCGCTGCCGGCGACGAAAACCATTCGGCGCTGGCTGGAAATTTACCGCGCGCCGGCCGCCGGTGAGGGCGAGTGACAACGGCGTACATCACCGTTGATGACCTCCTCGCCGGCGCGCGCAGCCGCGCCCGCCTGGCCGAGGCGGCGGCGCCGGACGACACGGATGTGGACGGCGAAATCCTCGCCGTCGCCCTCGCCGACGGCGACCTGAGCGCCCACAATGCCGACACCCGCGCCGCGGCGCGGCAGGCGGCGGCGTGGGTGCGGGATGAGGTGGCCGCCGCCAACCGCATCGCCGCCGCGCACATCGAACCCCGCCACGGCGTCGTGGACGCCGCCACGGCGCCTGGCGGGCTTAAGGTGTACACCCTCGACATCGCGCGCTACCGCATTTTCGGCGGCGCGCCGGACAGCGAGGACGCGCGCCGCCACGACGCCGCCATGCTGTATTTCAAGGGCGTGGCCGCCGGGCGAGTTGATCTCAACCTGCCGGCCGCTGCGGCCGATGCCTCCCGCCCGGTGGCGCAGGTGAGCGCGCCCGCGCCCCACTTCGGCGACGGCGGCCTGGCCGGCGCCGGGTATTGACTATGCGCATCGCCGAAATTATTTCCCGTCTCAAGGACCAGACGAATTTGGAGGTGAGCGGCGCCGCCGAGCTCGCCGCCGCCCAGGCCGACCGCCAGCGTGACGGCGCTTTTGTTTTTTACCAATCCGAATCCGCCGGCGAGAACGCGCTGGACAACGCCGTGCGGCAGGTGCGGCGCATCATCATCGGCGTCGCCCTGGCGGTCAGCAACGCCCGGCGCCGCGGCGCCGAGGGCGTAGACGGCGTGGAAAGCGCACGTGCGGCGGTTATGCGCGCGCTGGTGGGGTGGACGCCTCCGGACGCCATACAGCCCGTCACCTTCACCTCCGGGCGCCTGGTGGGCTTTTCCAAGGCCACCCTGTGGTGGCTGGACGAATTCACCGTCACCGAATTTTTGTCGGCGGCTTAAAGCGGTTTTGCGCGAGGTAAAAACCATGGCCAAATCACCCAAAAACCCCGGCAAAAGCCGGGAATTGCCGGCCGATGCCGGCGCCGGCGCCGGCGCCGCCGAAACCTGGCCGGCCACCGGCGGGAGTTTTTTGCGCGACCCCGCCACCGGCGCCCTGACGCCCAACCCGGCCGACGATGCCGCGGCCGCCGAGGAGGAAAAAAACGATGATTAAATTTCGCAAAAAATTGCTGCTGGCGAAGCTCGAGGCGGTTGCCGGCAACCCCCAAAATTTGGCCGCCGCCGACGCCGTCCTCGCCGGCAACATCGAGTTGACCCCCCTCGCCGGCGACACCGTCAGCCGCGAGTTGGAGCGGCCGTACTACGCGGCCAACGAGGTCATCCACGTCAACCCGCACCACACCCTGGCGTTTCGCGTGGAGCTCGCCGGCAGCGGCGCCGCCGCCACGCCGCCGGCCTGGGGCAGGCTGCTGCGCGCCTGCGGCTTTGCCGAAACCATCACCGCCAACACCCGGGTGGACTACACCCCGGTCAGCGCCGGCGAGTCCACCATCACCCTCGGCCTCAACATAGACGGGCAACTGCACACTCTGCACGGCGCGCGCGGCACTTTCAATCTCGAGGCCGGCGCCAACCAAATTCCCTATTTGAATTTCACCTTCACCGGCCGTTACAACGCGCCGGTCGCGCGCGCGCAAGTGGCGAATCCTGATTATTCAGGGTTTAAGGCGCCGCTGGTCGGCTCCAACGCCAACACCCCGACGTTCTCGCTGTTCGGCACCGCGCTGGACGTTTCAGCGTACTCCTACGAGCACGGAAACGAGGTGGTGCACCGCGAGTTAATCGGCGCCAGCCCGGACGTCATCATCACCAACCGCGCCCCGTCGTTCCAGGTGACCCTGGACCACCCGGGATACGGCGCGCTGAATTTAATCACCAAAACCAAGGACGGCGACACCGGCGCGTTGCAAATCAACCACGGCGTCGGCGCCGGCAAAATCATCGAGGTGGCCGCGCCCAAGGTGCAAATTTCCGCCGCCCCCACCCTGAGCGAGGCCGATGGCGCCGCCCAGTACCAACTCACGCTGGCGGCGCTGCCGAGCAACGCCGCCGCCGGCAACGACGAAATCAAAATCACCACCAAATAACGGAGGAGCCATGTTCCAACTCGCCGACCAAAACACCGTCTTTGATTATCCCGTCCAAGTGGACGTCCCCGGCCCCGGCGGCCGGCCGTTGCGCCAGACCTTCACCGCCCACTTCCGCCTCCTGCCCGCCGACGAGTTGAAGGACTTGACCGAGGACGGCGTTGGCGACGCGGTTTTCTTGAAGCGCATCCTCGCCGGCTGGGACGACATCACCGACGCCGACGGCAAGCCGCTGAAGTGCACCGACGCGAACATCGAGAAACTTGCCGCCATCGGCTACTTCGCGGCCGCCGTCGGCCGCGCCTACTCCTCCTTTGCCATGGGCCTGCCGGCAAAAAACTCCGCGCCGCCGCGCGTGCACTGATTGCCTGTGGCGGCGGCGCTGACGAGATTGACCAGGATGCCGCGGCGTTTGGCATCGATGT
>RKSH01000010.1 GCA_007570945.1 Gammaproteobacteria bacterium
GGATAAAATTCCATATGATTTCATCCGCGTGTTCACGCGCGAGGGCGATGTCGTGCTGGACCCGATGGTCGGCTCCGGCTCCACCGCCATCGCCGCGCATATCTTGGGCCGGCGGTATGTGGGCATTGACCTCAGCGCCGAGTATTGCGAACTGGCGCGGGCTAGGATACGGGCCATGCAGTCCAATCTGGTCGCCGGTTTCAAAAACGCCGGCCAGGCCTGGCGCGCGCAACCCAAAGTGCAGGCAAGGTGGCAAACCCGACAGGAGAAGTTGTCAATTCCGGAGTGCGCATAGCGGCGGTGAAAGCGGGAGGTTTAATGCCGGGCCCGCCTTGCAATCTTCCCCCGCCGCGGCTACACTCTCCCCCGTTCCCCAACCAACCAAAGCGGAGGACGCAAAAATGAAAAACCCCCTGGACTCCATCACCGGAACCATTGTCAGCGGCGTTGTGCTGACAGTCGTTCTGTACTTTATCGTCGGCGCGCTGTGAGCGCTTGACCGAAGCGAGGTAACCGTCATGCACGCTGAGATTTTAATCTTTGACCGCTGGCTGCACATTCTGGCCGGCATCACCTGGATCGGGTTGCTGTACTACTTCAACTTCGTCCAGGTCCCCGGCCTCGCCGCGGCCAAGGCCGACGGCACCGCCCCCGGCATCACCAAACACATCGCGCCACGCGCGCTGTTGTGGTTTCGCTGGGCCGCGGTGGTCACCTGGGTGACCGGGTTTTTGTACCTGCTCGGCGGCCACAGCACGCCCGATATGAATGGCTTCTTTCGCGCTTTCCTGTTGCAGGATATGGCGCTGCCCATCGGCATCGGCGCCTGGCTCGGCACCATCATGCTGCTCAATGTGTGGGGAATTATCTGGCCGAACCAGAAAAAAGTGCTCGGCATGGTGGAGGCCAGCGACGAGGAAAAGGCCAAGGCCGCCCGCCGCGCATTGCTCGCCTCGCGCACCAACACCATGCTGTCCATTCCCATGCTGTTTTTCATGATCACCGGTTCGCCGGCGCACCAGATGGGGATTTTTGGCTGAGCGGTTTTTCACCGCGCAACCGGGCGGCCCCTTTTGCGGGCCGCCCTTTTTATTTAACCGCGGGTGATGACCTCGGCACGGTTGCTGAACACCCAGTCGGCGCCGACGCGCAATTCGCGGCGCAGGCTGTTTTTGGAATCCACAAAACCGACCCCGACCTTGATTCCGTCGGCGCGCAACTCGCGGCGCAGGCCTTTGTGCAGCAGCAGAAAATGCCCGGCCACGCCGCCGAGGCCGCGGGCGCGCGCCTCGCGCACCACTTGCCGCGTGTTGGTTTCGGCGACCAGGATTTTGCAGGCGGCGGGGAAATTTTCCAGTCGCGCCAGAATGTCGGCGCGCAAACTTAGCAGGTGAAAATCCCGGCACGGAGTCAGTTTCCGCAAATCCCCGGCCAGCGCGGCGTTGCAGTGCGGCGCGTAGGTTTCCGCCTTGACCTCGATCATCAGGTGAAGTTTGCCGCCGAAAATTTCCGCCACATCAGTCAGCGCCGGCAATTCTGAGCACTTCTCCCGCAACGCCGCAAACGGCAACTCGCCCGGCCGCAACGCCGCATCGCCAAACACGCGCCCGCCGTCGGCGTCATGCAAAACCACCGCGCGGCCGTCGCGGGTGAATTGCACATCCAACTCAACGCCATAAGCGCCGCCCCGCCGGGCGCGGGCAAAAGCGGCGATGGTGTTCTCGCGCACCCGGCCGCCGTGGCAGCCGCGGTGTGCAACCACCAACCCGCCCGCGCCCGGCGCCGTCACTGCGCGGCGCGGAATGCCGGCATAAATCCGGTTCACCAGCGGCGCGACAACGCGGGCAATCATGACGGGAGCGGCGGGAACAGTGGTGGCTATGGGTGGATTCGAACCACCGACCCCGGCATTATGAGTGCCGTGCTCTAACCAACTGAGCTACATAGCCGGCAGGGAAAACCCATTGTCAACCGCCCGCCGCCGGATGTCAACCGCGTGTTTGATGTGCCAAATCCGCGATTGGATAGTGTGAGGGGTTGAGTTTTTGTTTGGATGGTGGGCGTGGCGGGGATTTTGTCACAATGGCGGCGGGTTTGTTATCGCACCTGGCGGGTGAGTTTGCAATGGGCGTTCTTTCACATGTTTTGGAGTTGCAAGGCGGCGGCAAGGCGGGCGCGACGGCGCGAGGCCGGGCGGGTGCCGGGGTCGGCCGGCAACGGTTGTGGTTATGCGCCGACGCATGCGCTTGGCGCTTTGTTGCATCCGTTGCATGGCGGCGGGCGTTGTTTGTCGGACATTCGGGTGTTGCGTCGGGATGGGTTGTTTCATGGTGATGCGCTGCTTTCGGCGGATGCGTTGGCGGCGGGATGCGGCGGTGCGCGCGTGCGCGGATGCGCTGCCGGCGAAAGGGTGGCGTAGGTTGCCGTCACCGCACGGCGATGCGTTGTGGGTGGCCGAGTGCGAGCGCATGCCGAACCGGGGCCGCGCGCCGTTTCGTTTGATTCTGCCGCGTCGGCAAGGCGCGCAAGCGGCGCTGGGGGCCGGTTTTGAACTGACCGCGGCTTTTGCCGCCGGTTTGGATGGCGCGTGCGAGGAGATGTTGGCGTTGTATGCGCGGCGCGGCGAATGCGAGAATCGCATCAAGGAATGGAAGAGCGGCTTTGCGGCCGGCCGCCCGCCATGTTCGGACCATCGTCCCAACTGGGCGTGGACGCGCTTGAACGCGCCGGCCTACAACTTGGCCATCCTCGTGCGGCGGCTGTTATGGAAGCCCAGGCGATGGCAGATGCGCACCGTGCGCTGGCGCTTTTGGCAGATTGCCGGCGTGGTGATAAGCCATGCGCGGCGTCTGCGGCTAAAAGTGCCGGACGACGAACTGGCCGCCTTGCAGCCCAGGCGGCGCACGCTCTGCGAACAACTCGCGCCTTAGCCGCGCACTTGCGACCGCCGGGCGTTGCGCGCGCAACGCCATGGATGGACGCGCCCCGAGCGTGGCCGGTCGGCAAAAATCCGGTCGAAATCCCCCAAATCAGCCCGCCGCCGCCGACATTTTCCCCGCAACAACCCCGCCGCGCCCCCATCCCAAACAAATCTGCGACCGCACCTACGAAAAAAACATCATGTCAGCACAATCGCGGATTTCGGGTTGATGCCTCCCTATTCTGAATAAACGCGGATGGTGCGAAAGGGCATGGCAATGTCGCCGGCCTTGGGGGCGCGTCAATATGGCGGCGGTGTTAATCTCGCTGGCTTGGGTGTTTTGTATAAGGGTCATGACAAGTTTAGCGAGGTGGGATATGCGTAACCTACTGATATTCCATGAAGAATCGCTACATTTTCCACGCACATATTTCGGAGCGCAAATTCCGTCGAATTTTGCGCTTGTTTTCGCTCGACTTGAACGCCATGCAAATCGCCGATTTGACCCGCGTCAGTCGCAATTCAATCAACCGCTATTTG
>RKSH01000049.1 GCA_007570945.1 Gammaproteobacteria bacterium
CAAAGACGACTACGAAATCACCGACTCCGCCGCCGGCCTCGGGAAAGTTTGGCTCAACGACACCCAATACTTCGGCGAAGTACCGCAAATCGCGTGGGAATTCCCCATCGGCGGTTACCTGCCCGCGCAAAAGTATCTCAAAGACCGCAAGAACCGCGCGCTCACCTGGTTTGATATCAACCACTACCAAAAAATCATCGTCGCGCTGGTCGAGACCGCAAAACTCATGGAGCAAATCGATAATGCTCCATAGCAACGCAAGCGCTCGCTCGCCGGCAACCTCATGTCCCCCGCGGGGGTTGCAAAAGCGGGGCAATGCCCTGTAATGTGCTTCGCATGAAAGCGGTTCTTTTCTCAATTTTGCTGGCGCTTGGGCTGTCCGCGCCCGTCTCAAGCGGGGCGGTCATATTTAAGGACGCTCTGGACCGAACCATCGTTCTGGAGAAGGAAGCCGAGCGCGTGGCCATCGTTTACAACTATGTTGAATACGCGGCCGTGGCCGGGGATGAGTGTTTTCGGCGAGTTGTGGGCATCGGCAAAAAAGCGTGGTTTGGCTGGAGAAAAGGCATCTGGGACGAGTACGCCAAGGCGTGCCCGGAGATTGCGCAAATTGAGGATATTGGTCTCCTGAGATTTGGGGATTTTTATCTTGAAAAATTTCTGCTGCTTAATCCTGACATTCTCATTTTGCCGAAATGGCAATTTGATGCCGTGGATGCCGGGCTGATGGAGAAATTCAAAGAAGCGAAAGTGAATCTCGTGGTGACAGACTATGCCAATCAGGCGCTGGAAACCCACGTAAAAAGCACTTTGGCCATCGGCAAGGCCATCGGCAAAAATCGCCGGGCGAAACAAATAGTGGACTTTTACCGCTCGCAATTGAGTCTGGTGACCGGGAAGATCGGCGATGCTTTGGCCCGGCCCCGGGTTTATATTGAGAAAGGGCAGGCCGGGGCGGGCAAAGTGGACGACACCTGGTCCAAGGTCGTGTGGGGGGACATGCTGGAAACTGCCGGTGGAAAAAACATCGCGGACGGGATTATTCCCGCCGGTAAACACGGGCGAATGCAAATGGAACAAATCCTAAAATCCAACCCGCGGCATGTTTTCATCACCGGGTCCAATTGGGCCAACTCAAACGATGCCCTGATTATGGGGTACGGGGTTGGGCGGGAATTGGCCAATATGCGGCTTAAACCGTTCATTTCCCGTCTTGGGTGGAAAGAATTGGAGGCGGTGAGGAAAAATCAAATCCACGGCATCCATCATGGTTTGGCGCGAACACTGATGGACTTCTCAGCCATACAGTACATGGCCAAACAACTGCACGGCGATTTGTTCCGGGATATCGACCCGATGAGGAATTTGGAGGAGTTCCACGAAAAATTCCTGCCGGTTCCCCTGGCGGGCACATGGTTTTTTCGCCTGCAGATAGCGGAATAAAAAACGAGGTTGCCCGTGATTAAATCCATTCAGGGAAAGGTGTTGTTTACTCTCGTCCTATTTTTTGTTTGCATCGTCCTGTTTGTTGCGGACATGGCAACCGGGCCCGCGGATATGGGCGTTCTAAAAATTCTGCAAATCGTTTTCCACCGGCACGGCGAGGGAAACGAGCGCATTATTGTCATGGGAATTAGAATTCCAGTCGCATTAATGGCCGTTGTGGTGGGGGCCTCCCTGTCCCTTGCCGGATGTTTGCTGCAAACGATGCTTAATAACCCGATGGCAAGCCCCTACAGCCTCGGTATTTCAAGTGCCGCCGGTTTCGGCGCGGCGATTACGATAGTTTTCTCGTTCGGCCTTTCTTTTGTGGACAAAGACATTGCCATCGCGTTGAATGCGCTGCTTTGTTCATTGGCGGCAAGCGGGGTGGTTTATGCCCTCAGCAGTTGGAAGCAGGCATCACCTGAGGCGTTTATTCTGATTGGAATCGCCGTATTGTTCACTTTTCAGTCCCTGCTTTCGGCGGTGGAATATTACGCATCTCCGGAGGATTTGCAGGGCATCACATTCTGGCTGTTTGGCAGCTTGTCGAAAGCGACCTACCCTAAAATCGCGATTATTTCCTCCATGTTTCTTGTTTCTTTTTGCTTCGTCATGCGGAACGCCTGGGTGTTGACCGCCATTCGGCTGGGGGAGGCCAGGGCCGAGGCGCTGGGAATCAACCTGAAATATTTTCGCTTGAAGATTTTCTTTGTCGTTTCGATGCTGACCTCGGTGGCCGTTTGCTTTGTCGGCATTATCGGCTTTATCGGAATTATCGCCCCCCACATCTCCCGGCTTATTATCGGGGAGGATCATCGGATTCTGCTGCCCAATTCCGCTTTTCTGGGGGCAATCATCTTGTTGCTGTCTTCCATAATCAGCAAAGTCATACTTCCCGGGGCGGTGTTTCCCATCGGCATCGTCACCGCTGTCGCGGGCATCCCCATGTTTCTTTTCATCATACTGTTTAACCGAAAAACACGGCTATGGCACTGAAAATTCAAAACCTCTGCCTGGGCTACGGGCGAAAACGGGTTCTGGAAAACCTGAATGTCGTTTTTCGGAAAGGCGTCACCTGCCTGCATGGCAGAAATGGCGCCGGAAAATCGTCTTTGCTTAGGGCGATTTTTGGCCTCGTCAACGCGCACGGAGAGATTTTCCACAATGGAAAAATTATTGACCGGGCGTTCATTCGCGATGAAATCAGTTACATCCCCCAAAGCGCACAGGCGGTGTCCAATATCAGTGTTTTTGACGTTGTTCTGCTGGGCAATGTCTTTTCCCTGCGGTTCATGGTGGCCGAGGAAATCAAAGAGAAAGCGGAAAGCATTCTGTCGGCCCTCGGAATACGGCATTTAATGCATCATCCCGTCAGCGCATTAAGCGGCGGCGAAAAGCAAATGGTCTTTTTGGCCCAGGCACTGATCAAGAATCCCAAGGTGCTGCTGCTGGATGAGCCGGCATCCTCCCTGGATATATACAATCAAATTAAAGTCATGAAAATGCTGCGGCAACTTAAGGATTTGATTGTCATCGTCGCCGCTCACGACTTAAATTTGCCCATTAAATTCAGCGATGAGATTGTTTTGCTGAACAATTGCAACGTTGTTTATCAGGGGGCGCCGGAATTTTTTGACAATGCTCTTGTTGAAAAAATTTACCAGGTCAAATCACATCCCGTGTGTGAAAACGGCGTGCGGGGGTTTTTATACACCGACATCGTTGATGATGCATTTCCGCCGATTCAGCGGCCATTTCCGCGCGGTTAATCCAACTCCCCCGCCCTTTCCCGCAGCACAAATTTATGAATCTTTCCGGTGGAAGCCTTCGGCAACGGCCCGAAAACCACCGTGCGCGGAATCTTAAACGACGCCAGGCGGTCGCGGCACCATTGGATTATGTCTTCGGCGGCGGTTTCTTGCGCATCGACTCACCCCCGACTCGCCGACACCGCCATTTCTTTCTCCCGTAGCGCCGCCTCAAAAGCGCGCAGGCGTTTGTACACCGAGATGAGCTCCACAATCAGCGTCCAACTGCGCACCAGGAATTGGAACGAGGTTTCCACCTGGCCGAAAGCGCGGATGATTTGCTGCATGACGCCCAGGGTGATGGCGCCGGCGACGATGGTGGGGGCCAGGGCGATGTAGGGGACCAGAACGCCGAACTGCAGGTACGACCACTTGGCGATGTCAAAGTACATGTAGTGCAGAAACAGGCGGAAGTAGTTGCGCCGCACATTGCCGAACAACTCGTTTGCCGTGGGCAAATCGGCGCGCTCCGCATGGTCCTCGCCGTACACCAATTCCTTGCGGTAGGCCGCCTCCACGCGCTGGTTGCGGAACTCAAGTCCGGGCAGTTTAATGCCCACCGCGGCCAGCACCACGGTGCCGAACAGCGCAAACAGCACCGCCACGTAAATCAGCGAGTGGTCCACCGCGCCAATCCACGGCAACTCGGTGACCTCCCTGGACAGCACCCATAAAATCGGCAGGAACGCGAACAGGGTCAGCACCGCGTCCAGCAGGCCGCTGCCGATGCTTTCCATGTAGTTGGCGAACAGCCGGGTGTCCTCCTGCACCCGCTGCGCCGCGCCCTCAATGTGGCGCAGCCGCTGCCAGCGCTCCATGTAGTAGTTGTTCATCGCCGTGCGCCAGCGGAAAATCCAGTGCTTGGTGAAAAACCCGAGCAGCACCGCGACCACGATGTAGATGCCGGCGATTTGCCCGAAAGTGGCGAGGAAGCCGAAGAATTCACTCAGTTGCACCGCGCCCGGTTCGGCCAGCGCTTTTTGCACCAGGTCATAAAAACCGCCGAACCATTCGTTGATGCGCACGTTCACCTGCACTTGGTAAATGGTGCCGCCCACAATCAGCGCGATGCCGGGGTAGGCCCATGCCGCCCACTTGCGGCTGAGAAAAAACGATGCGTACATCAGAACAGTCCCTCGGTGTCCAGCGGCGCCGTGGGGACGCCGGGCGCGCCGGCCTCACCCCCACCCACTCCGCCGCCGGCGCCGCCCGGCTCGGTGCCGGCGATGAAATATTCCAGATAGCCGTTGGGCGCGTTCTCGGCCGTGGCAAAGCCGCTGTCCTGGTCCACCCACGCGGCGGTGATGTTGTCCGGCGGCCGCAACTCGGTTTGCGGCTCGCCCCGCAGCGCGGCGCGCATGTAGTCAATCCATGCCGGCAACGCCACCCGCGCGCCGGCCTCGCCGCGCCCCAGGTTGGCGGCCTGGTCAAAACCCATCCACACGGTGGCGGCGGTGGCGCGGGTGAAGCCGGAGAACCAGGCGTCGTGAAAATTGTTGGTGGTGCCGGTTTTGCCGGCCAGGTCGGCGCGGCCCAGGGCCTTGGCGCGCTGCCCGGTGCCGCTTTGCACCACTTGGCGCAGCAGGCTGTTCATGAGAAACGCGTTCTCCGCGCTGAGCACGCGCGGCGCAAGTTTGCCCCGGCGGTCGGCAGTTTGGGCGTCGCCACCGTCATTTTGGAATCCCTCACCGTCAATTGCGAAGTCGCCCGCGGCGGTTTCGCCGTCGGAGTCACCGTTGTACACGTCCAAACCACCGGCCCCGACCCCGCCGCCACCGTTTTCACCGTCCAAACCACTGTCGGCGATGCAGAACTCGCACACCGTCGGCGGGTTGGCGGTGTACAAGGTGCGGCCGGCGCGGTCCTCAACGCGGCTGACCAGATAGGGCGTGACCCGGTGGCCGCCGTTGGCCAGGACGGCGTAGGCGGTGACCACTTCCAGCGGCGTGAAATGCGGGGTGCCGAGCGCCAGCGACAAGTCGCCGGGCAGGTCTTCGCGGTCAAAGCCGAACTTTTCCATGTGTTCAATGGCGAAGCGCGGGTTGATGGCGCGCAGGATGCGCACCGACACCAGGTTAATGGACAGGCTCAGTGCCTTGCGCAGCGGCGTCGGGCCGAAAAATCTGCCGGTGTAATTTTCCGGGCGCCAGATGTTGCCGATGCTTTCGTCCTCGGCCACGATGGGCCCGCCGCTGACCGGGGTGGCGGCGGTGAAGTTTTTTTCCAGCGCGGCGGAGTAGATGAACGGTTTAATGTTGGAGCCGGGCTGGCGCTCGGCCTGCAGCGCGCGGTTGAATTTGGTTTGGTAAAAATCGTAGCCGCCCACCACCGCCTTGATGGCGCCGTCGTCGGTGTCGATGGAAACCAGGGCGCCGTTGATGGCCGGCGGCTGCGCCAACTCCCATGGCCGGTTGCCGCTGCGGCGCACGAAAATGACGTCGCCGGCGGCGACCGCATCGGCGGCGCTCCCAAGTTCGGGCCCCAGGGTTTCGGTGTCTACATGTGCGCGCGCCCAGGCCAGGCCGCGCCACGGAATCTTCGCCTCGCCGCCGTCCGCAAGAAAAATATCCGCGCTGCGCTCGCCGACCCCGGTGACCAGCGCGGTGCGCAGGTCGGCCGGCGCCGGGTGCTCCCGCAACAGGCGGCGGCGCTCGGCCTCGGTGGTTTGCGCCAGGTCAATGCGCCCGGCCGGGCCGCGGTAGCCGTGGCGGCGATCGTAGTCGCGGAGGCCCTTGCGCAGCGCGCGGCGCGCGGCCAGTTGCAGGCGGGCACTGACCGTGGTGTAAACGTTGTAGCCTTTTTCATAAACGCCGGCGCCGTAGTTTTCCACCATGTGGCGGCGCGCCATTTCCGACACATATGGCGCCTCCAGGTCAAGCACCGCGCCGTGGTAACTGGCGGTGAGGGGTTGCGGCGCGGCGGCGCGGTACTGCTCGGCGGTGATGTAGTCCAGTTGCAGCATGCGCCGCAGCACGTAATCGCGGCGCGCCTCGGCGGTTTCCGGGTTGGTGATGGGGTTGTTGCGCGACGGCGCCTTGGGCAGCGCGGCCAACATGGCCAGTTGCGCCAGAGTCAGTTGGTCCAAATTTTTGCCGTAATACACCTGCGCCGCGGCGGCGAAACCGTAGGCGCGGTGGCCGAGAAAAATTTTGTTCAGGTACAGTTCCAAAATCTGGTCCTTGCTCAGCGTTTGCTCGAGGCGGAACGCAAGGAGGATTTCTTTCATCTTGCGGGTGTAGGTTTTTTCCGGGGTCAGAAAATAGTTGCGCGCCACCTGCATGGTGATGGTGCTGGCGCCCTGGCGGGTGCTGCCGGGGCGCAGGTTTGCAATCACCGCGCGGGCGATGCCGCTGAGGTCGATGCCGGGGTGGCGGTAAAAATTGTCGTCTTCCGCGGCCAGCACCGCCTGAATCAGCGGGCGCGGCACATCGCCAATGGCCACCGGCTTGCGCCGCTCGTCGCCGAACTCGGCCAGCAGCAGGCCGTCGCGGCTGTAAATGCGCAGCGGCAACTTGAGGGCGATTTGGTCGGCGGCCTCAATGGGCGGCAGCGACGGCAGCAGCGACAGGGAAAAACCGACCAGCGCGAGTCCGGCCAGCGCCCCGGCGCCGACGGCCAGCAGCATCAGGCGCAGAAAGAAATTGCGAATGGGTTTGCGGGATTTTGGCATGGACGGCGCCGTGCGGGCGGCGCATTATACCGTATAATGCGGCCATGGAGGACAGTCTGCAAAAACTGGAGGACAGCGTGGACCAACTCATCAAGACTTGCCGGCGGTTGCGCGATGAAAACGCGGCGCTGCGGGAAAGTTACCGGAAACTTTCCCGCGAGCATGCCGAGCGCGCGGAAAAAACCCGCGCCGCGCGCCGCCAACTGGAGTCGACTCTGGCGCGCCTGCGCGGCGCGCAACCGGCGGTGAAGCCATGGGCCGGGTGACGGTGAAAATCATGGGCAAGGATTTTCTTTTCTCCTGCAGCGACGAGGAGGAGGAGGAGTTGCTGGCGGCGGCAAAGGATTTGGACCGCAGAATGTGCGATGTCCGCCGCAGCGGCGCCGCCACCGGCACCGAGCGTTGCGCGATCATGGCGGCGCTGAACGTGTGCCATGAACTTTTGCGGCACAAGAACAACCCGGCCTCCGCCGGCGGCGCGCAGCGCGAGCGGGTCAGGGAATTGACCGGCGCCGTCGACGCCGCCCTGGCGGAGCACAAAGAACCCGGCGCTTACTAAGTGGGCGCTGACCGATTGGCGTTGCCTGCGGTGTTCGAGGCGCCGCGCCGACCCTTAGAACCTGTAAAACTGCACGGGGGCCGGCTTGGGGCGCTGTTGTGCAAGTCCGCGGCGGCCGGTTTTGGCCGGCCGCAAGCGGAAAGCCTGAGGCGCTCCACAGGCCTCCAACTTGAGCCTTTGGTTCAAGGAAACCGCGGAGGTACGGCACTTGCGGGTAACGCCGCTTTTTTGTTTTTTTCCGTTGTTACCCGCCCTCAGCAATGACAAAAACATCCGAAGAAAAACGCGCCTTGCGAAAAATCATGCGCCGCCGCCGCGCCGCGCTTGGCAAACAGGAGCAACGCGCGGCGGCGTACGGTCTGGCGGCGCGGTTGTGCGCTTTGCGCGCGTTTTGCAACGCCCGCCGCATCGCCTTTTACGCCGCCGCCGACGGTGAAATCGACCCGCGCCCGGCGCGCGAGTTGGCCGCCTCCTGGGGGCGGCGTTGCTATTTGCCGGCGCTGTATCCGGCGCGCCGGCGGCTGGTGTTCTTTGCCGCCGCCGAAGCCCGGCGGTGGACGGTTAATTATTTCGGCATCGCCGAGCCGCGGGTACCGGTCTGGCGCATGCTGCGGCCGGCAGAGTTGGATTTAATTCTTGTTCCGCTGGTGGCGTTTGACGAGGACGGCGGGCGCGTCGGCATGGGCGGCGGATTTTACGACGGCAGTTTGCATTACCTGCGCCACCGCCGCCGCTACCGCCGCCCGGCCTTGGTGGGCGTCGCGCACGACTTTCAGAAAGTGGACAAAATTAACGGCGACCCGTGGGACATTCCGCTGGATGCGGTGGTCACCGACCGCGGCTGCTACCGGCGGCGGTGATGGCGTGAACATTCTTTTTGTCGGCGATGTGGTGGGCAAGGGCGGGCGGCGCGCGGTGGCGCGTCACCTGCCGCAACTGGTGTCCGGGCGCGGCATCGACCTGGTGGTGGTCAACGCCGAGAATTCAGCCGGCGGCTTCGGCCTGACCCGCGAGGTGGCCGCCGATTTGTTCAACCTCGGCGCCGCGGTGCTGACCACCGGCAACCATGTGTGGGACAAGCGCGAGGTGCTTGAGTTCATCGACCGCGAGCCGAGGATTCTGCGTCCGCTGAATTTTCCGGCGGTGACGCCGGGCCGCGGCTTTTGCATCACCGAGGCTGGCGGCGCGCGGGTGGCGATGGTGAATTTGATGGGGCAGGTGTTCATGCCGCCGTCCCTGGACAATCCGTTCCACGCCGTGGACGCTCTGCTTGAAGAGTTGCGCGGCCGCGCCGAGGTGGTGCTGGTGGACTTCCATGCCGAGGCCAGCAGCGAGAAACAGGCCATGGGCTGGCACCTGGACGGGCGGGTGGCGGCGGTGGTGGGCACCCACACCCACATCCCCACCGCCGACGAACGCGTGCTGCCCGGCGGCGCGGCCTACATCACCGACGTGGGCATGACCGGCAACTACAACTCGGTGATTGGCATGGACACCGGCAAAGTGCTGAAACGTTTTTTGCGCGGCCTGCCGGAGCGCATGGAGGTGGCCTCCGGCGCGGCGACCCTGTGCGGCGTGCTGATTAAAGTGAACCCGGCGGATGGGCGCAGCGGCGGCATTGAGCGTGTGCTGTGCGGGCCGGGTTTCGGGCGGTGAGGGCGGGGGCGTGAAGTTCTGGCTGATGAAAAGCGAGCCGCAGGCCTATTCCATCGACGACCTCGCAGGGCAGCGCGGCGGTCGCGACCACTGGGACGGCATTCGCAATTACCAGGCGCGCAACTTCATGCGCGATGTGATGCGGGTGGGCGACCGCGCGTTTTTTTACCATTCCAGTTGCGCCGAGCCGGGCGTTGCGGGTATCATGCAAATCGTGCGTGCCGCCTACCCCGACCCCACCGCCCATGATCCGCGCTCCAAATACCACGACCGCAAAAGCGATCCGGCCGCGCCGCGCTGGGTGATGGTGGACGTGAAACTGGTGAAAAAATTTCAACGCCTGGTGGGCCTCGCCGAGTTGCGCGCGCACCCGCGACTGGCGGACATGGCCCTCCTGCGGCGCGGCAACCGCCTTTCCATTCAGCCGGTGACCGCGCGGGAATGGAAGATTATCAGCGCCCTCGGCGGCGCATGACTTTGGCGGACACCGCAATGAACAACAAAACTTTCCTCGCCATCCTCACCATAGGAGCCTTGCTTATGACAAACGGCACCGCCAACGCGGCCAACCCGCTGGTGCGCATGACCACCAGCGCCGGCGTGATCGACATTGAAGTGTTCCCCGACGAGGCGCCCGAGACGGCGGCGAACTTTCTCGCATATGTGGACGCCGGCTTTTACGACGGCACCATTTTCCACCGCGTGATTCCCGGCTTCGTCATCCAGGGCGGCGGCTTCACCCCCGGCATGAGACAAAAACAAACCCGCGCCCCCATCCAAAACGAAGCCGACAACGGCCTGAAAAACCTCACCGGCACCCTGTCCATGGCCCGCACCGGCGACCCCCACTCGGCCACCTCGCAGTTCTTCATCAACCTGGCGGACAACGCTTTTCTGGACTACCAGGCGAAAAACCAGCAGGGCTGGGGCTACGCCGTGTTCGCCAAAGTGGTCAAAGGAATGAACGCTGTCAACGCCATTGCCAAAGTCAAAACCGGCGGCAATGGCCCGTACCGGGATGTGCCGGTGGAGGATGTGGTGGTGGAGAA
>RKSH01000009.1 GCA_007570945.1 Gammaproteobacteria bacterium
ATCCTGGGCGAAAGTGTCAGCGGCAACCGCGCCCGCTTCACCGTCACCCTCACCGACGACGATGCCGCCGCCGGCGATGACGTGAACGGCGCCGACGCCGCCTACCGCGTTTGGTATGTGCTCCACGCCGCCGGATCCAGAAACGACGGCTTCCGCTTCTGGAGTGTCCTCGCCGGCGGCAACCCCAGGGGCAACGACCCGGCCTTTTTTGAGTTGGCCGGTGACTCCGCCGCCGTCAATCGCTTCCGCGGCAGTTGCGGCATCGCGGGTCTCGACCCCGCCTATTGCTCCACCGCCGGCGACTACCTGTCCCGCTCGGGAACCGGCGGCACGCCCAAGGGCTACGGCTGGATGATGATTCCCCGCGGCCAAACCATCGCTACTTTGGATGTGGCGACCAACCCCCATGTCACTTCCGTCGACCTGGTTATGACCATGTTCGCCGTGGACAACATCACCCCCGGCGACACCGTGCTGCCGACAGTAACCACAGCCGAGGCGACCATTGACCTCGCCACATCAGCGAATGGTGATAACAGCCGTCCTTTCTTCCACGTCAATGAGGGAACTGGTTGCGATTCAGCTGCTGATAGAAACGAAGGTGACACGGTGGCGTGCCGCATCAACTTCCGCGGCCGCGCCCCGAGCGGCGGCATCAGCGACACGAATCCCGTCATGGTCACCTGGCGGCTCATCGGCGCCTCCCGCAACGGCCATAATGGCTCCGCCGCCACGCTCTCCCATCCGGCCGGCGTGGACGACATTGCGGTCACTTCTGTGGCCAAGGACGGCCGGTTCAAATTTGCCGATGCCGCCGGCAATGCCGTCGCCGACGACCAGGCCCTCCAGACCATCACCAACGACCCCCGCCAGCACATCATCGCCCAGCAGACCCTGCGGCTGGAGGGCTGGAACACCGCCAACGGTTCAGAGGCTTTCACGGTCAATTGGACCTTGGTGGACGACGCTCTCGCCGAGCCCGCCGAG
Organism: Gammaproteobacteria bacterium; assembly: GCA_007570945.1. Lineage (GTDB taxonomy): Bacteria > Pseudomonadota > Gammaproteobacteria > Arenicellales > Spongiicolonaceae > Spongiicolonus. The sequence goes on from RKSH01000009.1 coordinate 988, forward strand.
GCCTACTATTTTCAAATCATCACCGACCGCCCGGCCGAGGTTGGCGAACTCCCCGGCGACGGCGGCATCCGCATCAACGCCAGCGACCCCGCCACCGTCGCCGCGCAGGCCATTCGCGGCAGCGACACCGACGGCGACGCCGGCGCCAGCAGTTGGCAGGAAGCCGCCCCCGCCGGCAATGCCAACCCGCTGAGATTCCGCCTCCGCATCACCGGCGGCCGCCCGCAGGAAAACGCCCTCATTAGTTGGGCGGTGACCCAGGATGCGGACGGCGCCAACGGCGATGTCTCGCCCAGCGACTTCTTGCAGTGCATCGACGGCTACGGCAGCGGCGCCGCCGTCGCCGCCGAGCGCGCCTGCCGCAGGACCCAAATCGCCGCCACCCTGCCGGCCGGCGCCGCCCGCGTCAGCGCCGCCCTGGCCGCCCAACAAACCGGCCCGTGGCTCATCAACCTGCCGTTCCTCCTCAACGACGACGGCGTGGAGGAAACCGCCGAGGACTTCACCATTGACATCGGCCGCGGCGCCCCCGGCGGCGGCGGCATCCCCGCCAACGCCGGCGGCCACAGCGGCATCAATGTCGGCACCGAAACCGACGCCGACTTCACCATCGCCGCCAGCAGCCGGGACGCCGCCCGCCTGACGGTCAGCATCGGCGACGCCGCCAAGGCCGGCGCCGGCAGCGTCCGCCGCGCCAGCGAGGTGGACACCAGCGGCGCCATCCCGGCCATCAACGACCGCGACACCATCCGCGCCGGCCAGGTCGGCTACCCCTCCCGCGCCCAATCCGACTATTGGGTCTCCTTCCCCATCACTTTCCACCTGCCCGACGGCGACGACCTGGACAGCGACCCCGACCCCCTGGCCGCCGGCCACAACGCCGTCACCGGCCCGGTGCGCATTCGCTACCGCGTCGGCGGCACCATCTTCGACGCCGCCACGCCCGGTACCAACGGCGCCGCGCTCAGCCAATACCCGCGCCGCGGGCAGTGGAATTTCCAGCGCCTGCCGGTGGCCGAGAGTTACCTGACCCCGCTGTATCTCCCCGTCCGCCTGCCGCTGGCCCAGGTCACCTCGTCCTCCGTGCCGGCCACTTTCACCGTCACCCTCGTCGAGGTGGCCGGCAACAACGGCGCCGTCTCCCTCGGCGCCGAAGTGCAGGGGCGGGTCAACGTGCGCCGCAGCGGCGGTCTGTTCTTCATCACCTCCCAGGCCACCCCCAATGCCGCCGCCAACAGCGTGGCGGAATCCGCCGGCGCGCAAACCTACGAAGTGCGCTTTTACAGCGGCTCCGGCCAGGCCGTCCCCGCGGGCGGCGTGACCCTGGACTGGACGCTAAGCCACGGCATTGCCGCCCGCGACACCATCTGCAACGAATGTCCCGAGGCCGTGGATGGCGTGGGCCGCACCGCCGCCGCCGACTTCACCGGCGCTGTCAGCGGCACCGTCACTTTCCCTGCCGGCACCGCCAGCGGCGCCGCCGACGCAACGCAGACTTTCACCGTCAACATTGCCGACGACGCTGTCTCCGAGGCCGCCGAGGCCTTCAGCCTCACCATCAGTGCCCTCGCCGTGAACGGCGTCGCTTACACCGGCAACGAATGGACCCTCGGCCGCTCGGTCTACACCACCACCATCCAGGCCAACGACCCGCACACCTTCACCCTGGCCTGCCCGGCCGCCGCCGTCTCCGAGGGCGCAACGCTGTCCTGCACCGTCGCCCACAGCGGCGCTGCCACCCTGCCCGCCGGCGCCATGCTGGACTGGAAACTCGGCGCCCCCAACGCCGGCTACGCCGCCACCCCGGCTGATTTTGACGAAACCACGGCCTTGCCGCGCGGCACGTTGTCGCTCACCGCCGGCATGACGAGCATCCCCGCCATCACCATCGCCAGCGACAGCGCCGAGGAGCCCGCGGAGCGTTTCGTGCTCGCCATCAGCAACCCCCGCGCCGGCTCGCCGCCGCAGCCGCTGCCCTACGCCATCCTCACCACCGGCGGCGCCAGCGGCGCCCAGGCCGGCCAGGGCGCCACCCTGGATGTCACCATCGCCGCCTCCGCCGCCACGCCCACGTTCCAAATCGCCCTCGCCGACACCGTCATCGACGCCGACAACGAGGCCGACGGCACCCAGGTGGGCGAGGATGTCGGCACCATCGCCTTCACCGTCAGCCTCGCCGCCCTGGACGCCGCCACCCTCACCGGCAACGCCACCGTGGACTGGGCCGTCGGCGGCGGCGTGGACACCGCCACCGACCTCACCAGCTACCCGTCCTCGCGCACCCTCACCTTCACCCCGGCCAACTTCCGCGCGCCGCAGCTCGTCACCCTCACCGTCAACGACGACAACCTGAACGAGCGGACTGAGACCCTCACCATCACGCTCAGTGGCGAAACCGGCGAATCTGCGGATAGCGTGGG
>RKSH01000113.1 GCA_007570945.1 Gammaproteobacteria bacterium
ATGAAACGGCGCAGAATTTCGCGCCGGTTTTTGTCGGCGAGGATTTCACGGTGCGCGACGAAAATTAATTCGTCATATGGCGGCACGCCCTCCTCCTCAATGTAAAAAGCGCGCCCGGGATGGCCGGCGATGTCCATTTGGTTTAACTCAAAGTTGCGGAACGCGCCGAGCACCGCGTCCACTTTGCCGGTGATGAGCGACGGTGACAGGGAAAAGTTCACCTGCACCAACTCCACGTCGCCGAGTCCCAGTCCGTGCCGGCGCAGCATGCCCTTGAGCAGCGCGTCCTCAAAGCCGCCCACCGAAAAACCGATGCGCTTGTTCTTCAGGTCGGCGACGGTGCGGATGTCACTGTCGGCCAGCACCACCAGCGAGTTCAACGGCGTCGCCACCAACGTGCCGATGCGCACCAGCGGCAAACCTTGCGCCGCAAAAATGTGCAACTGCGGCTGGTAGGAGACGGCGATGTCGGCCCGCCCGGCGGCGACCATCCTCGGCGGGTTGTTGGGGTCGGCGGGCGCGATTAGTTCCACCTGCAAACCGCGCGCGGCGAAAAAATTTTTCTCCTGCGCCACGATGAGCGGGCCGTGGTCTGGATTGACGAACCAGTCCAGCATCACCGTCAACTTATCGGCCGCCGACGCCGGTCCGGCGAGGGTGAGGCTCAACAGAGCGGCGGTGAGGGTTTGCACGGTTTTCATGTGGGTTTTTGCTCCGCAAGTTTGCCTGGGTTGACGGCGTCCTCTTGCCAATGAAGCGCGCGCCGAAAAAGTACATCCACCAGAAAATAAAACGCCACCGCAAGGGCCGCCAGCACCGCCAGCGCGGCGAACATCAGGTCCGCCGTCATGCGCCCGACGGCGTGCAGCATCAGGTAACCGAGGCCGGCGCCGGCGCCCACCCATTCGCCGACCACCGCGCCGATGGGCGCCACCGCGGCGGCGATGCGCGCGCCGGAGGCAATGGACGGCAGCGCCGCCGGCAGGCGAATGCGGCGCAGCACCGCCATTTCGCCGGCGCCCATCACCGCGGCCAGGTCCAGCCATTCGGCGCGGGTGCGGCGCAGCCCGTCGTAGGCCGCGGCGGTGACCGGGAAGTAGATAATCAGCACCGCCATCACCACCTTGGACGTCATGCCGTAGCCCAGCCACAGCATCAGCAGCGGCGCCACGGCGAACACCGGCAGCGCCTGGCTGACCACCAGCAGCGGCAGCAGCCACCGCCGCGCAACGCCGAAGCGCAGCATGGTCAACGCGCTCAGCAGGCCAAGCGCGCAGCCGATGAAAAAACCGAGCAGGATTTCCGCAACCGTCACCACCGCATGCCGCGACAGCAGCGCCATGTTGTCCACCAGCGCAACGGCCACCGTCAACGGCGGCGGCAGAATGAACGGCGGCGCCGCGCTCAGCATCACCACCGCCTGCCACAGCAGCAGCAGTCCGGCGGTCGTGACCACCGTTCTTGCAACCCGCTTCAACATGTGCGCCCGCCGGCCAGTTCCTCCAGCAGTTGCTGCGACAGCTTTGCAACTCCGGCATCGCCCAGGTCGCGCGGCGGCAAGCCGGGCAGTTGCAATTCGCGCACCCGCGCCGGCCGCCCGGCCATCACATACAGCCGGTGGCCCAGTCGAATCGCCTCCAGGGGGTCGTGGGTCACCAGCAGCACGGTTTTGCCGCGCAACAATTGCAGCGCAAGATTCTGAATGCGGTGGCGGGTGATGGCGTCCAGTTTGGAAAAGGGCTCATCCAGCAAATTGAGCGCGCGGTTTTCATACAAGGTGCGCGCAAGCGCGACGCGCTGGCCCATGCCGCCGGACAACGTGCGCGGCAATTTGTTTCGCTCGCCCGCCAAACCGACGCCGCCGAGGAGCGCGTCCACCCGATTGCGCTGCACCGCCTCGCCGCGCAGGCGTGAACCGAGGGCGACGTTGTCTTCGACGCTGAGCCACGGCAGCAGCATGTGGGACTGTGCCATGTAGGCGATGCGGCCGCCGAGCGCGGCATTGTCGTCGGCGTCGATGCCTCCGCTAAGCGCGGCGCCATGGGTGAGGCCGGCGATGCGCCGCACCAACGTGGTCTTGCCGCCGCCGCTGGCACCGAGCAGGCAGGTCCACCGCCCGCCCGGCAAATCCATGTTGAGCGAAGCCAGCACGGTATCACCGCCGTAGCGGACGCCGACGCCGCGCAGGCGAATGCCGGGTGACGGTGCCGGGGCCGGCGACGGTGTCACGGCCGCCACCAACGGTGAAAGTGGTGCACCGGACCGTGGGAGTCGCCGCCGCCGCCGATGCCAAGACCGTCGGCGGCGGTGAGGGCGGCATAAAGATAGTCGCGGGCATCGGCGATGGCGTCGACAAGGGCGGCGCCGGTGGCCAGGCGAGCGGTGATGGCCGAGGACAAGGTGCAGCCGGTGCCGTGGGTGTTGGCGGTGTTGATGCGGCGGGCGGTGAACTCGCGCGCGCCGGCGCCAGCGTGGAAAACATCGGGGCTGTCCGCGCCGCCCAAATGGCCGCCCTTGACCAGCGCGGCTTTGCAGCCCAGTTGCACCAGTCCCCGGGCGGCCTCCGCCATCTCCTCCACCGTGGCCGGCGGCGGCGAATCCAACAGCACACCGGCCTCCGGCAGGTTGGGCGTCACCAGGTCGGCCAACGGCAACAACTCCTCGCGCAACGCGCACACCGCATCATCGCGCAACAGGCGGTCGCCGCTGGCCGCCACCATCACCGGGTCCACCACCACGTTGGCCAGGCCGCGTTCACATATGCAACGTGCGACGGCGCGGACGATGTCGGCATCGGCCAACATGCCGACCTTCACCGCCGCGACGGCGAAGTCGTCGCACACCGCCTCCGCCTGCGCCGCGACAAAGGCCGCCGGCAGCGCGTGAATGGCGCGCACGCCCCGGGTGTTCTGCGCGGTGAGCGCGGTGAGCGCGGTGGCGCCGTAGACGCCGAGGGCGGAAAAGGTTTTAAGGTCGGCCTGAATGCCGGCGCCGCCGCCGCTGTCGGAGCCGGCGATGGCGAGGGCGATGGCAGTCATGATTCCTCCCGCGCAAGCGCGATGTTGCCGGGAGCCGCTGAGTTTAATGCCGCAAGCGCACTGCGGCGCATCTTATTTCCTACGCCGGCATTAACCGGATCAGGTGCAACGGGTCGTCACGCTTGTTGCGCGCCTCTCAGCAACGGCTCCCCGATAAGACGCGCCCACCATGGCACAAGGCGGCGCGCGGCGCAAGCGGCGGTATAATGCGGGAATGCTCAGCCGCAAACCGTTTGAAGCGCCGGCGGCCCTGTTGCGCCGCGCCGCCGAACTGCCGCCACTGGCCATGGCGGTGGTGAACGCGGTCTCCGCAACCGCGCTGCAGAGCGCGCGCATGGCGCTGGAGCATGAATTA
>RKSH01000148.1 GCA_007570945.1 Gammaproteobacteria bacterium
GCCGGGGTGGCGTAGGTGACGCTGCAGCCGGCGGCGGCCAATTGCTCGGCCAACACCGAGGCCATGTAGTAATGGTCGTCGTCCCACACCAAAACCTCGCCGCCCGGCGCGCGCCCGGCCATCAGGTCGTCCGGGGTGAACACGCGCCCGGCATCGGCGAAGGGCAGCGGGCTGGCGCGCTGGCGGCCGACGCCGTCGTTGCGCCAATGGGCGCCGGTGGCGATGCACACGTGGGCGGCGCCGAATTCCAGAATGTGTTCGGCGCTGAGGGCGCTGTTTAAGTGCACGTCCACGTTCGGCAGGCGGTGAAACTGCATCGCGCGGTAGTCGCGCACGCGAATCCAGGCGGCGAGTCCGGGCAGTTTGCTTTCGCGCAGCACGCGGCCGCCGAGTTCACCGCCGGCCTCGGCCAGCGTCACCCGCGCCCCGCGCTTGCCGAGAATGTGCGCCGCCTCCATGCCGGCCGGGCCGCCGCCCACAATTAAGAAACTGTCGCCGCCAGTGAATGGACGGACGCGCTCCGGGTGCCACTTGCGCCGCCACTCCTCGCCCATGGCCGGGTTCTGGGTGCAGCGAATGGGCGACATGGTGAAGTCGCCGCTGACGCAGATGTTGCAGCCGATGCACTCGCGAATGTCCTCCAGCCGGCCCGCGGCGACTTTGTTCGGCAGAAACGGGTCGGCGATGGACGGCCGCGCGGCGCCGATTAAATCCAGCACGTTTTTCTTAATCAAAGATGCCATGCGGTCCACCGAGGTGTAACGCCCGACGCCCACCACCGGCTTGGTGGTGAGTTTTTTCACCCCGGCAAAATATTTTTCCTCGTGCCCTTCCTCGGCGAAGCGCGACGACATGGAATCGTTTTCCCACGACGACAAGCTCACATCCCACAAATCCGGCAACTCGGCGAGCATCCCGATGACGTCCTCCATCTCGGCTTTTTCCAAACCATCACCGCCGCGCAACTCATCCATGGAAATGCGGCACGGCACCGCGCACCGCCCGGCCACCGTTTCCTGCGTCTCCTCCAGCACCTCGCGCAACAGGCGGGCGCGGTTTTCCAGCGTGCCGCCGTATTCATCGCCGCGCTGGTTAAACCGCCGCGACAGAAAATGCTGAAAAATACTTAAACTGTGCGCGGCGTACACATAAATCAAATCAAACCCGGCTTGCTCCGCGCGCACCACGGCGTCGCGGTGCCACTTGCGCAAGTCGCGGATGTCCTTTTTGTTCATCGCCCGCGCCTGCAGCGGCTGGCAGGTGAAGGTCGCCACCGGCAGCGCCGACGGCGCCAGCGGCACCTCGCGGGTGAAATTGTTCGGCGCGTCCACGCCGTTGTGCGCCAACTCAATGCCGGCCAGCGCGCCGTGGCGGTGGATGGCCTCGGCGACGCCGGCCAGCGCCGGAATGTCGCGGTCGTCCCACAGGCGCAACTCAATGTAGGGGGTGATGTCCGAGCTCGGGTGAATTTCCACCTCCTCGGTGCACACCACGCCCCAGCCGCCCTCGGCCTTCACCTCGCGCATTTTGGCCAGCGCGTGCGGGTCGCGGTAGCCCATGCCGTTGCAGTGCGGCACCTGGTAAAAACGGTTGCGCGTGGTTTTGGGGCCGATGCCGAGCGGCGTCAGCAGAATCTGATGGGGGTTGTCGTTCACGGCCGCGGCTTTTCGGCCATCACCTTGTCCGACAGGCCGGCGGATTTTTTCACCGCGCGCAATGGGCCGTCAAAGTTGAAGTTGCGGTACACCGCCGCCAAGTGCGCAAAGGGCGGCGACTGCGCAAACAACTTGAAAGTGAGCCGGTGCCCGGCGTAGTCCGAGTTCACCAGGTCGCGCGCAAAAGCCAGCAACTTGCGGCGGTCGTCGGCGTCCCACCGCTCGTTGATGGTGTAGAACTTGTGCAGCCACGGTTGCAACTCCGGGTGGCGGAACGATGTGCTGTCCGGCGTCACGCAAATTTGCCCGCCGCACAATTCCCGCGTCAGGTGCATCATTGCCGGCAACTGCGTGCAGGCCAGCACCCGGCCGGTGTACAACAGCGATTGGTTCGGCATGAGCAGACCGCGCGGGCTGCGCTCGCCGTCGGCGATGGCCGCGGTCAGATGCGCGTTGATGCCCTCGCGGTAACATGCCAGTTGCGCAAGTTTTTCCTGCACCGCCGGCTGCTTGTCCAAACCGGTCTGCCGCGCATTAAACATCGCCGCGCCAATCATGAAATCCGCCATGCGCAAAATGCGGTGCACGTACGGGAACGCGCTGTACCGGTGCAAAGTGCCGCGAATAAAAGCCGCCGCCCGCGTGTGGCGGTAGAACAAAACATCCTCCCACGGCACTGTCACATCGTCAAAAATAATCAGCGTGTCCACCTCATCAAAACGGCACGCCAGCGGATAATCCTCCACCCCGCGCCCGGCAAAACCGCTGCGGCAGATGTGCTTCATTCCTTTTGCATTCATCGGCGCGACGAATCCCACCGCGTAATCCGACAACTCCTCCTTGCCCCAGTTGGCGATGGTGGGTTTGACAAAAGCCTGGTTGGCGTACGCCGCCGCCGTCTCATATTTAGCCCCGCGCACCACGATGCCGGCGTCGGTCTCCCGCACCACGTGCAGCAGCATGTCCGGGTCCTGGTCCTGGGGCAGTTTGGAACGGTCGCCCTTGGGGTCGGTGTTGGCCGACACATGAAACAAATCCCCGCGCAGCACCCGCCAAATGTGCCGTTCAATATTCTCCGCAAAGCGCGGGTCAATTTCCGCCAGCACCTCGCTGCCGTCATACAGCGACCACATCTCGCCCACCGTCTCATCGCCCACCCGCGTCACCACGCCGCCGGCCTCGTCCATCATCGCCTCCACCGCCCGCCGCTTGGCGCGCCAGTCATCAGTGGTGCGGGGCAGTTTCAGCGGCACCGCATTGCGCTCGCCGTCCTCGTCCACATAACTCATCACCTCCTTTGTCGCATCCGCATGCGCCATGTCGTACAACCGCGCCCGCAGGTCCACCACCGGCTTGAACGCCGGGTGCACGGTCACGTCTTTCACCCGCTCGCCGCCGACCCAAACCTCGCGCCCGTCGCGGATGGATTCCCGGTAATCGTCGCCGCTGCGAATCATGGTTACTCCGCAATCACCGCCGTCACGTCAATCTCCACCAGCCACTCCGGCCGCGCCAGCCCGTCCACGATAAGCCCGGTGGACGCCGGGTAAACCCCGGCCAACCACTTGCCTAACACTTCGTAAACCGGCCCCCGGTATGCCCGGTCGGTGATGTACACGGTGATTTTGCAAATCTCCTCCAGCCGCGACCCGGCCTCCTCCAGCAGTTGCCTCACATTGCGCATGGCCTGCTCGGTTTGCGCCGCCGGGTCGGCCCCGCCCACCACATTGC
>RKSH01000167.1 GCA_007570945.1 Gammaproteobacteria bacterium
TCGTGCATGCGTTTTTTCTGCCGCGGGGTGAGGGCGAGGCCTTGGTATTTGTAACGCTCGGCCATGTAGAGCATGGCGCGGGCGATGGGGCCGCGGGCGGCGGGGCCGGGTTCCAGCACGCCCTTGGCGATTTCCAGGTCGCAGCCGGGCATGATGTGGTTCTCGCCGGCGATTTCGCCATAGAGCCGGCCGTTGCGCGCATCGCTGACCGCGCTCAGGATGGGGAAAATATTGTGCAGGTCGGCCTCAATCTGGTTGAACACCTGCGACTCCTTGCGGCATCTTTTGCGGCTGCCGCAACCGAGGGCGCGGGTCACCCAACTCATGGGGAACACGTGCTGGATGTAAATGGTGTAGCCGTGTTTGGTGCGCGCGCGGCTGTGGGTGATGTCGGTGCCTTTGCCGATGGGCGTGGCGCAGTAGAGCGTCTGGTAGGTCCAGTCCTGCAGCGGGTAAATGTGCCGCCACAGCGCCTCCTCGGCCTTGCGGTAATTTTTCAGCGGCTCGGCATCTTGCGCATGGGCCGGCGCGACGGCGACGGTGACGGCGGTCGCCGCTGCGACAAGAACTGTGGCAAAATCAGAAACGCGCATGGTATTTCCCCCCGGTCGGTTCGCCTTGCGCGCTATTGTCCCGTTTTCGCGCCGCATGTCAACAACACAAACGCCGCCGCCGCAATACCCCCTCGCCGCCATTGTCGGCCAAGCGCAACTGCTGCTCGCGCTGCAACTGGCCTGGGTGGACCCGGCCATCGGCGGCGTGTTAGTGGAGGGCGAGCGCGGCAGCGCCAAATCCACGGCGGCGCGCGGCCTGGCGGCGGTGATGGGCGGCGGCGCTTTTGTCAACCTGCCCCTGGGCGCCACCGAGGAAATGGTGACCGGCACCCTGGACCTCGGCAACGCGTTAGCCGACGGCAGCGTCACTTTCGCCCCCGGCCTGTTGGCGCGCGCCGACGGCGGCGTACTGTACGTGGACGAAGTCAACCTCCTCGCCGACCATCTGGTGGATATTCTTCTCGATGCGGCCGCCGGCGGCGTCAATTTTGTCGAGCGCGACGGCATTTCCCACCGCCACCCGGCGCGCTTTGTTTTGATTGGCACCATGAACCCGGACGAGGGCGAGTTGCGCCCGCAACTTTTGGACCGCTTCGGCTTGTCGGTGGTGACGACCGCGGTGCAGGAACCGAAGTTGCGCGCCGAGGTGGTGGCGCGGCGGCGCGCATTCGAAAGAAATCCAGAAGAATTTTGCGCGTTCTTTGACGGTGAGCAAAAAAAACTTGCACAGCGATGTTCTGATGCGCGCAAGTTGCTCGACAGCGTCACCGTCAGCGACAAGGTGGCCCAAAGCATTGCACGCCGCTGCCTAAGCGAACAATGCGACGGCCTGCGCGCCGACCTGGTCCTGCACAAAGCCGCCTGCGCCCACGCCGCCCTGCGCGGTGCGGCGGAGGTGACGGTTGCAGACGTGGAAACCGTCGCCGAGTTGGCGCTGCGCCACCGGCGCAAGGCGGGCGGTGGTGGTGTGGACCTCACCGGTGCCGGCGCCGGTGCCAACAATGGCGGCGCCGGTGCCGGGAATGGTGGTGACAGCGTCGAGAACGGTGACGGCCGCGGCGGAGACGGTGGCAGCGGCGGCGACAGTGACGGTGTCACTGTGGCGGCTGTTGCAGTGGACCTCGGAAGTGACGGTGGCGGTGTTAAACATGACGGCCATGGCGACGCCGCCGGCCGCGCGGCCGGTGGACACCGCCGCGGTTTGATTAACTGGCCGCGTACCCTGGCCGCCGGCCGGCCGCGGCGGCGGGAGGATTTGCATTACCGCCGCCGAATGGAAAAACCGGGGCGAATGAAATTGATTTTGGTCGACGCTTCCGCCAGCACCCTGCGCGGCGGCGCCTTGCGGCGCGCCAAGGGCCTGGTGGCCGCGCTGCTGGAACAGGCGCGCCGCCGCCGCGAGCGCGCCGGGATTTTGCGCTTTGGCGGTGGCGGTGATGGCGTGCAACTGCTGCGCGCCTGCCGCAAAGTGGGCCGCTTTGAGATCGCCCCGGAGCTCGCGCGCATCACCGGCGGCGGCGGCACCCCGTTGCGCCGGGCGCTGCTCCGCGCCGCCGGCCAACTGCGCGCGGAGGCCAACCGCCGGCCCGGCGAGCGGCGGGAATTTTTTCTGATTACCGACGGCCGCAGCCGCGACCGCCTCCGCGGCCTCACCCTCGCCAATGCCGCCGCCACGGTGGTGGACATTGAGGGCGGCGCGGTGCGCCTCGGAAGATGCCGCCGCATTGCGCGCGAACTGGGCGCGCGGCTGGTACACATTGATAAATTTTCGGCCGCGCGATGAACGACAACGACCGCCACAAAAAAATGGCGCAAAAGCGCAACGCCGGTTATGAAAAAAAACAGGCGCGGGCGACGCTTGAGAAAGGCCTGCTCATCGTCAACACCGGCACCGGCAAGGGCAAGTCCACCGCCGCTTTCGGCATGGCGTTGCGCGCGGTGGGGCACGGCATGCGCGTCGGCGTGGTGCAGTTCATCAAGGGCGCCATGCACACCGCCGAGCGCGAGGTGCTGCAAAAGTTTGCGCAAGTGGAGTTTCACACCATCGGTGACGGCTTCACCTGGCACACGCAAAACCGCGCACAGGACATGGCCACGGCGCAAAAAGCCTGGGCGGTGGCGGCGGCCATGGTTGGCGATGCGTCCTACGACATGGTGGTGCTGGATGAGTTGAATGTGATTCTTAAATACGATTATCTGGATTTCGACACCGTGCTCGGCGCGTTGCAGAACCGTCCGCCCAGGCAGCACATCATCGTCACCGGCCGCCACGCCAGGGCCGAACTCATTGCCGCCGCCGACCTGGTGAGCGAAATCACCCCGCTGAAACACCCCTACAAAGAACAAGGCGTGAAAGCGCAGCGGGGGGTGGAGTTTTAAGTCTGCAGTATGTTGTATCATCCCGCCGCCGTGGAAATTTCTGACGAGATTTTTTTATGAGTCCCGCCCCCCAGCGGCGACGGCTGGCCAACGCGGTGCGGGCGCTGGCGATGGATGCGGTGCAGGCGGCGAAGTCGGGGCATCCGGGAATGCCCATGGGCATGGCCGACATTGCCGAGGTGTTGTGGAACGACTTTTTGCGCCACAACCCGGCCGACCCCGGTTTTGTGGACCGCGACCGCTTTGTGCTGTCCAACGGCCACGGTTCCATGCTGCTGTATGCGCTGTTGCACCTGAGCGGCTACGGCCTGGCGCTGGACCAGTTGCGCAACTTCCGCCAACTGCACTCGCAAACCCCCGGCCACCCGGAGTTTGGCGACACGCCCGGCGTGGAAACCACCACCGGCCCCCTCGGCCAGGGCCTGGCCAACGCCGTGGGCATGGCGCTCGGCGAAAAAATTCTTGCGGCGCGCTTTAACCTCGGCGGCCACCGCATTGTTGACCACCATACGTACGTGTTCGTCGGCGACGGCTGCTTAATGGAGGGCATCTCCCACGAGGCCTGCAGCCTCGCCGGTCACATGCGCCTCGGCAAACTCATCGCGTTTTACGACGACAACAACATTTCCATTGACGGCGAGGTGCGCCATTGGTTCAGCGACGACACCGCCGCGCGCTTTCACGCCTACGGCTGGCACGTGGCGGACGCGGTGGACGGCCACGATGCCGGCGCCGTCGCCGATGCGATTAAACAAGCGCGCGCCGAAGAGGACGCGCCGAGTTTAATTGTGTGCAAGACGGTGATTGGTTTCGGCGCGCCGAACAAAGCCGGCACCGAATCCAGTCACGGCTCGCCCCTCGGCGCGGAGGAAGTCGCGCTGGCGCGGAAAAATCTGAATTGGAACGAGGCGCCGTTTGTGATTCCGGACGAGGTCTACCGCGCATGGGATGCGCGTGAGCGCGGCGCAAGGTTGCAAGAGGAGTGGCGCGCAAGCTTTGCCCGGTTCCGCGCCGAGTTTCCGGGGGACGCCGCCGAGTTTGAACGGCGCGCCAAAGGCGAGTTGCCGGCCGGGTGGAGTATTGCTGCGGAAAAATTTCTTGCGCGGACGGTGAAACAGGGCGAGACCGTCGCCAGCCGCCAAGCATCGCAAAATGCGCTGGAGGCCTACGCGCCGCAGCTGCCGGAGTTGCTCGGCGGCTCGGCCGATTTAACCGGCTCCAATCTAACCAAGTGGTCCGGCTCGCGGCCGCTCAGCGCGCAAGGCGGCGAGGGTGAAGGTGACGGCGGCGCCAACTACATTTACTACGGCGTGCGCGAGTTCGCCATGTGCGCGGTGATGAACGGCATCGCGCTGCACGGCGGCTTCATTCCCTACGGCGGGACTTTTCTGATGTTTTCCGAATACGCGCGCAACGCGCTGCGCATGGCCGCGCTGATGGGCGTGCGCGCGGTGTTTGTGTTCACCCACGACTCCATCGGTCTCGGCGAGGACGGCCCGACGCACCAGGCGGTGGAGCAGGCCGCCACCCTGCGCCTGATGCCGAACATGTCGCTGTGGCGGCCGTGCGATGCGGTGGAAACGGCGGTGGCGTGGCGCGCCGCCATTGAGAGAAAAAACGGCCCCACCAGCCTGCTGTTGTCGCGCCAGAATCTTGCGCACCAACAACGCGACGATGCACAAGCCGCCAATATCGCGCGCGGCGGTTATGTGCTGCGCGACTGTGACGGCGCGCCGGAAGTGATTCTTATCGCCACCGGCTCCGAGGTTTCCCTGGCCGTGGAAACGGCCGCCGGTTTCACCAAAAAAGGCCGCAAAGTGCGCGTGGTTTCCATGCCGAGCGCCGATGTTTTTGAGGCGCAGGACTTAAACTACCGCGACGCCGTCCTGCCGCCGTTGGTGCGCAACCGCATCGCCGTGGAGGCCGGTGTCACCGGCATCTGGCGCAAATACGTCGGCCTGGACGGCGCCGTGCTCGGTCTTGATTCTTTCGGCGCCTCGGCCCCGGCCGCGGATGTATTCCGCCATTTTGGATTCACCGTGGACAATTTGTCGGCGATGGTGGAGGCGATGCTGAAATAAAAACCGCCGCCCGCCGCGCTGGCGACGGTGTAAAATACCGCCGCGACCTCACCCTCACCACAGGAGACTCCGCCATGCCCATTAAAATCGCCATCAACGGATTCGGCCGCATCGGCCGCAACATTTGCCGGGCGCTGTTTGAGTCGGGGCGCGAGGAGGAGTTGCAGATTGTCGCCATCAACGACCTTGGTGACGCCCAAATCAACGCCCATCTTTTGCAGTTTGACAGCGCCCACGGCCGCTTTCCGTTTGCGGTGCGCACCGACGGCGACACAATCACGGTAAACAACCACGCCATCAAAGTCATCGCCGAGCGCGACCCGCAAAAACTGCCGTGGCAAAAACTCGGTGTGGACATGGTGCTGGAATGCACCGGCCTGTTCGCCAGCAGGGAAAAAGCCGGCGCACATCTTAAAGCCGGCGCCGGCAAGGTGCTCATCTCGGCGCCGGGCGGCGCGGATGTGGACGCCACCGTTGTTTACGGCGTGAACCACGGCATTTTGCGCGCATCGCACACGGTCATTTCCAACGCCTCATGCACCACCAACTGCCTCGCGCCCATGGCGAAAACTTTGCACGACGCCGTCGGCATCGTCAGCGGCATCATGAACACCGTGCACGCCTACACCAACGACCAGGTGCTGGCCGATGTGTACCATTCCGACCTGCGCCGCGCGCGCGCCGCCGCCCATTCCATGATTCCCACCGCCACCGGCGCGGCCAAGGCGGTGGGTCTGGTGCTGCCGGAGTTGGACGGCAAACTGGACGGTTTTGCAATCCGCGTGCCGACGCTGAATGTGTCGCTGGTGGATTTAACATTTAAGGCCGCGCGCAAAACCACCGTCGACGAGGTCAACACCGCCATGCGCGCCGCCGCCGGGGGCGCGCTGGACGGCGTGCTGGAATACAACGCCACGCCGCTGGTGTCGGTTGACTTCAACCACAACCCGGCCTCGGCGGTGTTCGACGAATCCATGACCCGCGTGCTGGACGGCGACCTGGTGAAGGTTTGCGCGTGGTATGACAACGAGTGGGGATTTTCCAACCGCATGCTGGACACCGCCGCCGCGTTTTACAACGCGCCCTCGTGATGCTGCTGATGCGCGATGCGGACCTGCGCGGCCGCCGCGTTTTAATTCGTGAAGATTTAAACGTGCCGCTGAGCGGCGGCCGCATTCGCAGCGATGCGCGCATTCGCGCCGCCGTTCCCACCGTGCAAGAGGCGCTGGCGGCCGGCGCGCATTCGGTGACGCTGATGTCGCATCTGGGCCGGCCGGCCGGCGGCGACGGTGACGGCGATTTCTCCCTGGCGCCGGTGGCAGGCGCGCTTGGCGATGCGCTGGGCCGGCCGGTGCGGCTAATTAAAACCTGGCGCGGTGACGGCGCTGAGAGCGGTTCCGCCGTGCGCCCCGGTAAGGCCGGTGAGGGTGAGGTCGTGCTGCTGGAAAACCTGCGTTTTCATCCTGGCGAGGCCGCCAACGACGCCGGTTTTGCCGCCGACCTGGCCTCGTTGTGCGATGTGTTTGTGATGGACGCCTTCGCCACCGCCCACCGCGCCCACGCCTCCACCGTCGGCGTCGCGCGCATTGCAGCCGTCGCCTGCGCCGGGCCGTTGTTGGCCGCCGAGTTGCGCGCCCTCGGCGATGCCATGCGCGCGCCGAAACCGCCGTTGGTGGCGGTTATTGGCGGCGCCAAAGTGTCCACCAAACTCGGCGTGTTGAACGCACTTGCCGGCCGCGCCGAGGTGCTCATCCCCGGCGGCGGCATCGCCAACACTTTCCTTGCGGCCACCGGCGTCGCCATCGGCAAATCGCTGGCCGAGGATTCCATGTTGGACCAGGCGCGCGCCATCATCGCCCGCATGGCCACCCGCGCCGCCGCCATCATTCTGCCGGCCGACGTGGTCACCGCCCCGGCCATGGACTCCACCGCCGGCATCACGGTGTGCGCCGCCGCCAATGTGGACTCCGCATCGGCCATTGTGGACGTCGGCCCCGACACCCGCGCCAGAATCGCGTCCACCATCAGCAGCGCCGGCACCGTTGTATGGAGCGGTCCCATGGGCGTCTTCGAAAACCCCGCCGCTGCCGCCGGCACGCGCACCGTTGTGGATGCCGTCACCAACTCCGCCGCCGCCTCCATCGCTGGCGGCGGCGACACCATCGCCGCGCTGGAGAAATTTGGCGGCGCCGCCGGCTTCTCGTATATTTCCACCGGCGGCGGCGCGTTTCTCACGTTCCTCGCCGGGCAAACTTTGCCGGCGGTGGCTGCCTTGGAAGAGCGCGCCGCGCGCGCCGCTTGATGATGAAAAAGAATGCAAAAAAATCCGCACCGCCACCGGCGTCGCGCGCCGCCAGCCACCGCCACACCAAAATCGTCGCCTCCCTCGGTCCGGCCACCGACGAGCCGGCGGTGATGGAGGGCATGATCCGCGCCGGGCTGGATGTGGCGCGGGTGAACTTCTCCCACGGCGCCGCCGCCGACCACATGCGCCGCGCAAAGTTGATGCGCGAGCGCGCCGCCGCCTGCAACCGCGCGGTGGGACTCCTCGCCGATTTGCAGGGGCCGAAGATCCGCATCGCCAACTTTCGCGATGGCGCGGTGCAGCTTCGCGATGGCGCGGCGTTCACCCTGGATGCGCAACTCGGCGGCAACGACGGTGACGGCGCGGCCGTGGGCGTCACCTACAAGGCGCTGCCGCGCGACGTCAAGGCCGGCGACGTGCTGATGCTGGACGACGGCAACATCGCGCTGCGCGTCATGCGGGTGCGCGGCGGCAAGGTGCACACCCGCGTGGCCGCCGGCGGCGTGTTGTCCGACAGCAAGGGCATCAACCTTGCCGGTGGCGGGCTGTCATCGCCGGCCCTCACCGCCAAAGACCGCGCCGACATTAAACTCGCCGGCCGGCTGCAGGCCGACTACCTGGGGCTCTCTTTCGTGCGCAACGCCGACGATGTCCGCCGCGCGCGGCGCATGTTCACCGCGGCCGGCGGCAGCGGCGGCATCGTGGCCAAGATTGAGCGCGCCGAGGCGCTGGCCAACATCGAGGAAATCATCGCCACCGCCGATGCGGTGATGATTGCGCGCGGCGACCTGGGCGTGGAGATCGGCAACGCCGAACTGCCCGGCGTGCAGAAGAGAATCATCGCCGCCGCGCGCGACCACAACAGCATCGTCATCGTCGCCACGCAGATGATGCAGTCCATGGTGGTCAACCCGCAGCCCACCCGCGCCGAGGTTCTGGATGTGGCCAACGCCGTGCTGGACGGCACCGACGCGGTGATGCTGTCCGCCGAGACCGCCACCGGCCGCCACCCGGTGAAGGTGGTGAGCGCCATGCACCACATCTGCCGCGGCGCCGAGAGCCACCGCATCAGCACCGCCACCGACGGCGCCGAGGTGGACGCCGCCGCCGACCGCATCACCGGCACCGAGCAGGCCATCGCCATCGCCACCATGTTCACCGCCCGCCACCATGACCTCGCCGCCATCGTCGCCCTCACCGAGTCCGGCGCCACCGCGCGGTGGATGTCGCGCATCAACAGCGGCATTCCCATCTACGCCATCACCCGCCATGTGGCGACCCAGCGGCGCGTGACGTTGTACAAGGGCGTCTACCCGGTGGCGCACGACGTCAACGCGCGCAGCGACCACCGCATCGACCGCCAAATCGTCACCGAGTTGCTGCGCCGCAAGTCGGTGCGCAAGGGCGACCGCATCGCCGTCACCCGCGGCGACCTCACCGGCGTCAGCGGCGGCACCAACACCATGAAGATTCTGCGCGTGGGGTAGCCGCTGTGGACCTCGGCATCAACGGCCGCCGCGCCATCGTCTGCGCCTCCAGCCGCGGACTGGGCAAAGCCTGCGCAATGGCGCTGGCCGCAGAAGGCGTGGCGGTGGTCATGAACGGCCGCGACGCCGGCACGTTGGACGCCGCGGTCGACGAAGTGCGCGCCGCGACCGGCGGTACCGACGTCAGCGGCATCACATGCGACGTCACCACCGCCGCCGGCCGCGATGCATTATTGGCCGCCTGCCCGGCGCCCGACATTTTGGTGAACAACGCCGGCGGTCCGCCACCCGTGCATTTCCGCGACATTAAAGAAAGCGACTGGCACACTGCACTGAACAACAACATGCTGGCGCCCATCGCCCTCATCCAATCGGTGGTGGACGGCATGATGGAGCGCAACTTCGGGCGCATCGTCAACATTACCTCGGCCGCGGTGAAGGCGCCCATTCCGGCCTTGGGCCTGTCCAACGGCGCGCGCGCCGGCCTCACCGGCTTCGTCGCCGGGGTGGCGCGCGAAGTGGCCGCGCGCGGCGTCACCATCAACAACATCTTGCCCGGCCCCTTTGACACCGACCGCCTGCGCGCCAACTTCCGCTACAACGCCGAGCAAAGCGGCGGCGACGCCGAGTCGCTGATGGCCGCCGGCCGCCGCGCCAACCCGGCCCGGCGCTTCGGCGAGCCGCCGGAGTTCGGCCGGTTGTGCGCGTTCCTGTGCAGCGTCCACGCCGGCTTCATCAACGGCCAGAACATCGTCGTGGACGGCGGCGCGTTTCCGGGAACGCTGTGACCGGCGGCGCGCACCACGGCCGGCGCGTGGTGGTGACGGCCGGCGCCGACGGCATCGGCAAAAGCATCGCCGCGCTGCTGCACCAGGAGGGCGCCTCGGTGTGCATCGCCGACATCAACGAACAGCGGCTCGGCGAATGCGCCGCGCAATTCCCCGGCATGATTTGCCGCCGCGCCGATGTGGCCGACTTATCCGATGTGGACACGGTGTTTAACGAATTGCTCGGCGAATGGGGCGGGGTCGACGCGCTGGTGAACAACGTCGGCATCGCCGGCCCCACCGCGCCGGTGGAGGAGGTGGCGGCGGAGGACTGGGAGCGGGTGATGCGGGTGAACGTCGGCGCGCACTTTTTGTGCACGCGGCGCGCGCTGCCGGCCATGCAGTCCGGCGGCTGCATCGTCAACATCGCCAGCACCGCCGGCGTCATGGGCTACCCGTTGCGCGCGCCATATGCGGCCTCCAAGTGGGCGGTGGTGGGACTGACCCAAACCCTGGCCATGGAACT
>RKSH01000020.1 GCA_007570945.1 Gammaproteobacteria bacterium
ACGGCAATAAACGCGGGTGGGAGAATGTATGCCTCTGCAACCTGTAGACCACAAAGGGACTTACACATGCCGCGGCCTGGCCTCCGCGTGGGGCCCATGGCGGGGGTACTAAAACCGCCACTCCACCGCCGCCGGCCCCCACCGGCGGCGGTGGAGTGGCGGTTTTAGTACTCCAGCCATGGGCCCCATGCGAAGACCAGGCTGAGGCCCGTGTAAGTCCTTTTGTGTTCGAAAGTTGTCAGAGTGAAACTTTCTCCCCCTCGCGTATAGTCCGTTTCCCATTCGCCAAAGTTGTAAATTGTGCGCTCCAAACGCAATCTGAATGGGGAATTCTCGGGGTCGCTGCCAAAAACGACTTCCGCCCCGTAACCATAGTGCCAATCAGCATCATAATTGGTGTGGTCGCTTGGATTTGCGCCGGCGATTTCGACGTCGGTTTGTGTGAGGTGTGTTCCCAGTCTTCCGAAGAGGGAAATGTGCTTGCCCCACTTTTTGATCTTGCCCTTGCCCAGATTCACACGAGGCAACACGGACAAGTAGAGAACGGTTGATTGTTCAGTGCCGATTCTAGCGGTGGTATCTTCCCCAAAGCGAGCCAGGCCAAGTTCTGCGATGCCACTGGCGGACATAAAAAAACCCACCCCGCTTTCGTCCGAAGCGGCACCAGAGAATCTATCTGATTCATAATCGCCCTTATCGTAGTAAGTCAGCCCGAAAGCGGTTGAGCCTTCGGCGGCCTGGGCAAATGCATCCGCGATTGCCTCAACCTCTTCATGTCCTGAAGATTTGGCAGAGTGCGGCAACGTGAACGCAAAGACAGCGACAAGCGCTGTGATGATATTTTTCATTGGAATGTCCTCCAGTTAGTGAGTTTGCAGTTTGAGGTTGGAAGTGGCGGGACTTGCGACGCCGAGATTTTCCTTGTTAGCAACCCAAGGCAATGCCGCGCTGGGATGTGCCGGTCGCTGGGCATGCTGTACAACAATCGAAGCAACCTTGATTGCCTCGGATGCCGACTCCATACCAGTTGTTTCGACCGTTGCGTTTTTTTGCGCCGTAACACCATGACCGGACGATATGGCCAGCATCAGTTTGGCAGCTATGGCGAGTAACGACTGAATCACCGTTATCCTTGGCTATCCACACACGACCGCTTTCAGGTGAACGCCCCACCTTGGTGGAAGGGGATGGTTGCGAAGTGGTATAGCCATAGATGACATATTCGGAGTCGAAGCCATCGTAGCAAGCGTCACGAATCCGCAATTCCAAACTGCCACCGCTATACGCAACTTCGGTGGCAATGGCCGTGGTGATGTTGGCAACACCGCCAGTAGCGGCAATAATCGCCGACAGTAGGGTATTCTTCAGGGTTTTCATTGTTTCTCTCCGGTTGATTGTGAAACATCCGGCGTAAGGCGCCGGGCCGTTGCATCAATCACAAGAAACATGAAAGCCCTGCCTATTTGCACGGCGGGTAATTAATCCACCGGGTCTAAGGCTGTTGTATTTGGCAGGCAACCCGGCTTGGCGGGTTTCTTGCAATTGATGCAGGCGGGATTAGAACAATCCCCGCCGCCGGCGTCAACTCCAAAATGAAAATTTATTTTCGGGACGCAAAAGCGGCGGTGCGGGGGTGGAAATGACGGTCTGGACTGCAAAAATGACGGTGCGAGGGGCGGAGGCGGTGATGGCAAGTGCGGAAATGGCGGTTGCAGGTGCGGAAATGGTGACCGCAAGCGTCATGGCGGCGGTGCGGGGGGTGGAGACGGCGATGGCGGGCGTGACAGCGACGGTGCGGGGGGCGGGGGCGGAAATGGCGACTGTGTTAGGGCAACTTGCGGCTGTGATGGCGGAATTGACAGCCTTGATGGCGAAAAAAACAGTGCTGTTGGCGCAAAAAACCATGCTCATGGGGGTCTGTTCACACTGTTTTTGGCGGAAACAGCACTGTGGACAGCGGCAACAGTGCCGATGCCGCCGCCAACAGGGCCGGGGGAGGGAGTTTGACAGCCGGCGATTGGGGGAACAGGACTGTTGATGGCGGCACGTTGCGCCTGCGGGCGGCGATTGCGCTATGATGGCGGCAACCATCACCCACCGAGGACTCATCATGCCCACCGACGAAAACCGCCGCCTGCACCGTGAAACCCTGCGCATGAGCGCGCGCTATGCGCAATTTAACGAACTGCTGTCCAAGATTCTGGCCTATCTGCCGGACAACGCCGGACGGCTGAAAATCCCGGATTCGCAAGTTGCGGAACTGACCGAGACGCAACGCCAATGGGCGCCGGCCTACGCCGCCTATATGGACCCGAACCAGCGCACCCGGGCGGTTATCATGGACATGGAAAAGAGATTCAAGGCCGCCGATGCGCCGGTGCGGGCACTGCAGCAGGGCCTGAAAAACAACCCGAACATCACCCTCACCGGCGACGACCACACCGCCCTGGGGGTGCATGTGGACAAGACCACCCGCACCCCGGTGCCGGTGCAGACGGTGGCGCCGCTGGTGGAGGCGTATGAGATGAGGCACATGGAGACGAAGTTTCGCACCTCATACCCGGACTCGGCGGGGGATTTTCACCGCCGCCTGCCGGCCTATAACAGCATTCTCATCAAAACCGCCTTCACCGCCGCCGATGCGCCGGCGCCGGCGGCCGCCGATTACGACCACATCACCATGTCGGGGCGCAGCCGGTTTACCGTGGTGGCGCCGCCCAATACGCCGGTGGGCTCGCACGGCTACGTGAAATGCGCCTACGTCAATTCGCGCGGCGAGGCGGGGCCGGACAGCGAGGCACTGATGTTTTTGGTGAACTGAGCTTGTGATTTGGGCCGGCCTTCACCTAAGCCCGCAAACTTTGCCGGCGAGGGGGCGGCAACGGCGATTTGGGTGCGGGTGTGTGCGGTTTTCATGACGGGAGGCCTCCGATGGGCGTGGTTCAGGTTTCAAGTGCGCCATCGCATGCGATAATCCCGCGCCGATGAAACCCCACTGCGATGCGCTGATTATCGGCGGCGGCCTGGCCGGGCTGGCGACCGCCCTGCGGCTGGCCGCGGCCGGGTTGCGGGTGACGGTGGTGGCCAAGACGGCGTTGACCGAGGGGGCGAGTTTGTATGCGCAGGGCGGCATTGCGGCGGCGTTGGGCGAGGGCGACAGCGTGGAAGCGCACATCCAAGACACCATGCGCGCCGGCGCCGGGCTGTGCCGGGCCGAGGCGGTGAGGTTTGTGGCCGGGCGGGCCGCGGAGTGCATCCGTTGGCTCAGCGATTCCGGGGTGCGGTTCACGGTGGCCGGGGGCGATGAATTTCACCTGTCGCGCGAGGGCGGCCACAGCCACCGCCGCATCCTGCATTCCGCCGACGCCACCGGGCGCGCGGTGGCAACCACCCTGGAAGACCACGCCCGCCGCCATCCCAACATCCGCCTGCGCGAGCACTGCATCGCCGTGGATTTAATCACCACCGCGCGGCTCGGCATCAGCGGCGCGGCGCGTTGCATTGGCGCGTACGTTCATGACCGCGCCGCCGCCGAGACTTTCCCCATGGGCGCCGGGGTTGTGGCGCTGGCCACCGGCGGCGCCTCCAAGGCCTATCTCTACACCAGCAACCCCGACACCTCCACCGGCGACGGCATCGCCATGGCGTGGCGCGCCGGCTGCCGCATCGCCAACATGGAATTCGTGCAGTTTCACCCGACCTGTTTGTACCATCCGCGGGCCAAGACCTACCTTATCTCGGAGGCGGTGCGCGGCGAGGGCGGGCGGCTGCTGCTGCCGGACGGCGGCGCGTTCATGCAGCGCCACGACCCGCGCGGTGAACTGGCGCCGCGCGACATTGTCGCCCGCGCCATTGACTATGAAATGAAGCGCGGCGGCCATGACTGCGTCTATCTGGACCTGTCACACCGCTCGGCCGGCTTCATTCGCCGCCATTTTCCCAACATCACCCGGCGCTGCCGCGAGTTCAACTACGACCTCACCCGCGAGCCCATTCCGGTGGTGCCGGCGGCGCACTACACTTGCGGCGGCATCGTTACCGACCTGCACGGCGCCACCGACATCCCGGGCCTCTACGCCATCGGTGAATGCGCCAGCACCGGCCTGCACGGCGCCAACCGGCTGGCCAGCAACTCGCTTTTGGAATGCATTGTGTTCGCCGCCGCCGCCGCCGCGCACATCACGCGCGCCGTGCCAAAGGCGGCGGGCATGGCGTTGCCGGCGTGGGATGAAAGCCGGGTCACCGACCCCGACGAGCAAATCGTGGTGGCGCACAACTGGGATGAGTTGCGGCGGTTCATGTGGGGCTATGTGGGCATCGTGCGCACGGTCAAGCGCCTGCACCGCGCGCGCCGCCGCATCCGGTTGCTGCGGCGGGAAATCAGCGAGCACTACGGCAACTTTCGGGTGAACAACGACTTGATTGAGCTGCGCAATCTGGTGCTGGTCGCCGACTTAATCGTCACCGGCGCGCTGCGGCGGCGCGAGAGCCGCGGGCTGCATTACAACCTGGATTATCCGGCAGCGTTGAGCCGCGCGCGCGACACGGTGCTGCGACTCAGCGGTTGATACCGCCGCCCCACCGTACCAGCGCGGCGCGCAGGAGGCGGTGGTGTTCACGTTCCATTGCATCGGCGGGAATCACCGCGCACCGCCGCCGGCCGCCGGCGCCGTGCCATGAAAAACCCAGCAGCGCCGGCGCGACGCCATGGACTTCGGCGGTGTCCGCCGTCACGTCCGTCACTTCGCCGCCGCCGAGCACCATTCGCAGCCGGTCTTCCGGCAGCAGCGCAACCGCCGCCAGCGCGCGCGGCCCCAGGCGCAGGCCGTGCTCCGCCGCCAGTTGCGCGCCGTAGGCCGCCGCCGCCACGGCGCAAACCCAGCGCAATGCGCCGCCGATGCCGCCGGCCGGCAGGAGAAAAATGCAGCACGCGCCCGCCGCCGCGCCAAGGCCCAAAAAGAACGCGCACAGCAACGGCGACGGCCTAAGGGGTAGCACGTCGCGCGGTGATTTTTGCAATGAGGGCGGTGAATTTTCCGGCATCTTTGGTCTCCCGGTTGTTTTCGCGCAACAGCCAGGCGCTCAGCACCGGGTCCTGCTCGCCGAGCAGTTGCCGGAACAGTGTTTTCTCGGCGGCCGGCAGGCGGTCGTAGTGGCGCTCAAAAAACCCGAGCAGCACCAGGTCCAACTCGCGCGTGCCGCGGCGGCAGCGCCAGGCTGTTTTTGCGCGCAAGGTGTCCACGGCCGCGGCGCATTAGGAGCGCCGGGCGGCGATGTCTTTTTTAATTTCGGCGATGGCCTGGGCCGGGTTCAGGCCCTTGGGGCAGGTGCGCGTGCAGTTCATGATGGTGTGGCAGCGGTACAGGCGGAACGGGTCCTCCAAATCGTCCAGCCGCTCGCCGCCGGCCTCGTCGCGGCTGTCGGCAATCCAGCGGCGCGCCGCCAGCAGCGCGGCCGGGCCCAGGTAGCGGTCGCTGTTCCACCAGTAGCTGGGGCAGGCGGTGGAGCAGCACGCGCACATGATGCATTCGTACAGGCCGTCTAATTTTGCGCGGTCTTCGCGCGACTGCAGGCGTTCCCGGTCGGGCGGCGGCGGGGTGCGGGTTTGCAGCCACGGTTTAATCGCCGCGTATTGGGCGTAAAAATCGCCGAGGTCGCCCACCAGGTCCTTGACCACCGGCAGGTGCGGCAGCGGGTAGACCTTGACCGTGCCGGCCACATCGGCGATGGGCATGGTGCAGGCCAGGGTGTTGACGCCGTCGATGTTCATGGCGCAGGAACCGCAGATGCCCTCGCGGCAGGAGCGGCGGAAAGTGAGGGTGGAGTCGCTTTCGTTTTTAATTTTAATCAGCGCGTCCAGCACCATGGGGCCGCACTTGGCGGTGTCCACTTGGTATGTGTCGGTGCGCGGGTTGTCGCCGCGGTCGGGGTCGTAGCGGTAGATGCGGAAAGTGCGCGTCTTTTTGGCGCCGGCCGGCGCGGCAAAGGTTTGGCCTTTTTTGACCACCGAATTTTTCGGCAGAAGAAACTGTGCCATCACCGGCCCCTCAGTACACCCGCGCCTTGGGCGGGATTGGTTTTACGTCGTCACCCTCGGTGAACATGTGCACGTCACGGTAGGCGATGGGCGCGCCGCCGTCCTCGCTTAGTTGCGCCAGGGTGTGCTTCAACCAGTTGGCGTCGTCGCGTTCGGGAAAGTCCTCGCGCGCATGGGCGCCGCGCGATTCTTTGCGGTTGAGCGCGCTGTGCATGGTGACCATGGCCTGGCGCAGCAGGTTGTCCAGCTCCAGCGTTTCCACCAGGTCGGTGTTCCAGATTAACGAACGGTCGCTGACCCTGACATCGCCGCGCGCCTGCCACAACTCGTGCAGTTTGCGCGCGCCCTCGGCCAGCACCTCGCCGTCGCGAAATACCGCGCAGTATTTCTGCATGATGCGTTGCATGGCGGTGCGCATCTCGGCGGTGGCGGTGGCGCCGTTGCTGTTGCGCAGGCGGTCGAAGGCGGTGATGGTTGCATCCGCGGAATTGGCGGGCAGCGGCGGGTTGGGTTTGCCGGGCTTGATTAACTCAAGCGCCCGGATGGCGGCGCTGCGGCCGAAGATGACCAGGTCAAGCAGCGAATTGCTGCCCAGCCGGTTGGCGCCGTGCACCGAGACGCATGCCGCCTCGCCGATGGCCATCAGCCCCGGCACGGTTTCCTCGCCGCCGTCGGCGGCAAGGCGCAACGCCTCGCCGTGGCGGTTGGTGGGAATGCCGCCCATGTTGTAGTGCACGGTGGGCAGCACCGGCACCGGCTCGCGGGTCAGGTCCACATCGGCGAAAATCTTCGCGCTCTCGGTAATGCCCGGCAAGCGCTCCTCCAGAATGTCGCCGCCCAGGTGTTCAAGGTGCAGGTGAATGTGGTCTTTGTGCTCGCCGACGCCGCGCCCGCCGCGAATCTCCAGAGTCATGGCGCGGCTGACCACGTCGCGCGAGGCCAGGTCCTTGGCGTTGGGCGCGTATCGCTCCATGAAACGCTCACCCTCCGCGTTGCTCAGATAGCCGCCCTCGCCGCGCGCGCCTTCGGTAATCAGGCAGCCGCTGCCGTAGATGCCGGTGGGGTGGAACTGCACAAACTCCATGTCCTGCAGCGGCAGCCCGGCGCGCAGGGCCATGCCGCCGCCGTCGCCGGTGCAGGTGTGGGCCGAGGTGCACGAGGCGTAGGCGCGGCCGTAGCCGCCGGTGGCCAGCACCGTCAACTTGGCGTTGAAGCGGTGCATGGAGCCGTCGTCCAGGCACCAGGCGGTGACGCCGCGGCACGCGCCGGCCTCGTCCATGATGAGGTCCAGGGCGAAGTACTCAATGAAAAACTCGGCGCTGTTTTTGAGCGACTGCTGGTAGAGGGTGTGCAGCATGGCATGGCCGGTGCGGTCGGCGGCGGCGCAGGTGCGCAGGGCCTGGCCCTCGCCGAAGTGGGTGGTCATGCCGCCGAATGCGCGCTGGTAGATGCGGCCCTCTTTGGTGCGCGAGAAAGGGACGCCGTAGTGCTCCAGTTCAATGATGGCGGCCGGGGCGTCGCGGCACA
The DNA here is from genome assembly GCA_007570945.1 of Gammaproteobacteria bacterium. Taxonomy (GTDB): domain Bacteria; phylum Pseudomonadota; class Gammaproteobacteria; order Arenicellales; family Spongiicolonaceae; genus Spongiicolonus. The sequence continues at coordinate 7,565 of RKSH01000020.1, forward strand.
TGGCCTCAATGGCATCCTGGTCGCCGAGCCAGTCGCTGCCCTTGACGGTGTCGTACATGTGCCAGCGCCAGTCGTCCTCGCCCATGTTGCCTAGGGCCGCGCTGATGCCGCCCTGGGCGGCGACGGTGTGGCTGCGGGTGGGGAACACTTTGGTGATGCAGGCGGTGCTGAGTCCGCCGGCCGCGCTGCCGAAAGAGGCGCGCAAACCGGCGCCGCCGGCGCCCACCACCACCACGTCGTAACTGTGGTCGATGAATTTGTACGCGCCGCCGCCCATGTTCACAACGCCATCCGCAACACCGCCCACACCGCGGCTGCGGCGGTGAGGACGACGGCGAATTTCATGGTTAAAAGCGATGCCACCTTCAGCCACTCGCTGTGGACGTAGTCTTCAATGACCACCTGCACGCCCAGTTGCGCGTGGTGGGCGGTGACGGCGATGAACAAAATCATGAACAGCGCGCTCCACGGCGCCGAAATCCATTCCACGAACTGGCCGTGGCTGGCGCCGGCCAGGCACACCACCGAGGCGGCAAACCACAACCCCAGCGGCACCAGGGCCAGCGCGCTGAGCCGCTGCCACCACCAGTGGCCGGCGCCTGTTTTGGCCGAGCCGCGGCCGGTGACCCGGCTGAGCGGAGTGCGCAAACTCATGGCAGCACCCCGTAGGCGGCGAGGAACGCGGCGGCGGTGAGGGTTGCCGACGCCGCCACCACCAACCAGCCGCCGATATAGACGGCGCGCAGCGAAAAACCGGCGCCCATGTCCCAGCACAGGTGGCGCACGCCGTTGCACAGGTGGTAGAAAAAACAAAAAGTCCAAGCCAACAGCAGTGCGCGCCCGGCCAGCGATTGCGCGCACTGGTGGAAGCGCGCGAAAGCCTCACCGCCGTCCGCCGCCGCCGTCAGCCACCACGCCAGCGGCAGCAGCCCGAGGGCCAGAAATACGCCGCTTGCGCGGTGCAAAATGGACAACACCGAGGTCAACTGCGGGCGGTAAATCTGCAGGTGCGGGGAGAGGGGGCGCGGGTGCATGGGCGCATTATGGCACATCGCCGGGGGGCGCGGTTTGGCGTATATTTCACTCATGAGCGCGGAATGGCGGGCGGTTGCGGCGGAGATTGGCGGCGGCGTTATGCGCTGCCCGTTGCCGGCGGCGGACATCGTGCGGGTGGCCGGCGCCGATGCGGCGACGTTTTTAGGCGCGCAACTGATTAACACACTGCCGGCCGGTGAGGGCGTCTGCGGCTACAACGGCTACTGCTCGCCCAAAGGCCGGTTGCTGTGCACGCTGACGGTGTGGCGCGCGGCGGGCGCGTTTTTTCTGTTAGCCGACCGCGGGCTGGGCGCGGATTTTGCCGGGCGGCTGAAAAAATACGTGCTGCGGGCGAAGGTGACGGTGGCGATGGCGGATGATTCTTTCATCTGCACCGGCCTCATTGGCGACGTCGGCGGTGAAGGCGCGGGCGGCGGGCGGCGGTTGCGGTTGCCGGGAACCTTGCCGCGTTTTGTCGCCGTCTCAGAAGGGCCGCTTGGCGACGGGGCACCGCAGGCGCGCGAGGTCGATGAAAACCTCTGGGAAGCCGCGCGCATCTTCGCCGGCGTGCCGCGCATCACCCAAGCCACATGCGAAAAATTTCTCCCGCAGCAATTGAACATGGAAGAATTGGGCGGCATCAGTTTCAACAAAGGCTGCTACCCCGGCCAGGAGGTAATCGCGCGCCTGCATTTTCTCGGCAAACAAAAAACAAAAATGCTCCACCGCATCCTCCCTCCGCAACCCGCGCCCCGGCCCGGCGGCGCCGTCACCGATTCCACCGGCCGGCCCATCGGCAACGTGGTCACCGCCGCGCGCCTGCCGGATGAGCGGTTGCTGGTGCAGGCGGTTTTGCCGCTGGCTGATGAGGGCGAAATACGATTTCACGCCCCCGGTGTATAATCGCCGGCAAATCGTTTTCGGCCGCGCGCGTTGATGCGGAAAGCCCGTAGACGGTGACGAACCGATGCTGAAAAAGAATTACCAAAACTGGGAAAAACAGGCGTTGATTGACGAGATTAACGCGCTCAGCAAACGCAAAAAATACGGCCTGGTTTGGGAAGACAAGCTTTCGTATAATTACACACATAAATTTGCCCAAGGGAAACGTAGCGTAGGCGGGGGCTGGTTGGTGCACCGCTCCAGTTTGTGGGGTTTATTGAGTTCCTGCCGCGCAGGCCTCGCGGTTGCCATTTAGGCAGGTTGGGCGTCGATGTCAGCCACAGCGTGGTGAAACTGCCGCATGGTGATTGTTTGGTGTTAGTTTTCATGTCGTAGTGCTTCAAGGGTTGTGCGGTATCCTGCCACCACATCGGCGACGGTCAGAATTTTGCCGCTGGCCAGCAGGCCCACGGGCAAGTTTCCGCTTTCCAGCACGGCAAGTTTCAAGTCTTTCTTATGATAGCCCTCAGGGTCGCGGCGGTGCATGTTGCGCCAGTCCAGGCTTCCCTCGGT
>RKSH01000094.1 GCA_007570945.1 Gammaproteobacteria bacterium
CACTACGGCCGCTTCCTCGCCAAGAAGCGGCAGTGCCGCAAGTGCGCGAACATCTACGACCTTTACGAGGAAAAGAAAACCGATGTCAACATCGCCTGCCATGTGCTGATGGACGTGTTTCAGCAACGCTACGAGCGCATCTACATCGTCTCCGGCGACAGCGATTTGGTGCCGGCGGTGGAGGCGGCAAAAAGCGTGAGCCCGCGCCCGCGAATCATCATCGCCAACCCGCCCCGGCGAAAAAGCGAGGAGTTGTGCCGCGCCGCCGATGCGTCGTTCAGCATCAAAGAAAGGAGTTTTCAACTTTCCCAACTCCCCGATGAGCTTAGCAGCGGAAAAGGCACGGCATTAACCCGTCCAATCAGATGGACGGCAACGCCGGAGCATGTGTGAAGCGGCCATAAAAAAATGCCGCTCCATTGGCGGGCGGCGCCGGGCCGGTTTTTGTGCACCGCCGGCCCGGGCATTTCCCGCCCGCCGCCCGGCCGTTTGCAGACGGGCGGGCGGTCAGGCGGGTTTTTTGCGCCGGTGGGATTGTTTGCGCTTTCTGCGCTCCAGATACCAGTCCGCCAGCATCAAATACCAGGGAGTGAACAAAAAAACGAAGATGAAGCACAGGATGGAGAAAATCGTCGCTGCGATGACGAGCTCCAAATCTTCCTCCCAGAAGAAAGAAAAGAATTGCACGAATTCGTTCATGGTTTTTTCTCCAGTTGTTTAAGGAGTTTGTGATTCTTCACGAGAAAGTAGCCGATGACGGCCACCAAGGCCCCGAAAGCCGCCGCGCCCGGGTAAAAAAGCATGGCAAGTTTCCCGGAGTTGAGTTGGTTGGCAAGCGCGCCGGCCAGCACCGCGGCCAGCGCAATGCACGCCAGCATCACGCGCGTGTTGTAATCAAGCCGCTCCCGCGCGCCGGTGGCGGGGTTTTTGTTGTCGTTCATTTTTTGCACCTCCTTAGGATGATTGTGCCGGGCCGGTGGCCGGGGCTTAGAACAGCCACCGCCCCTGGAGCAGCCGTTCCAGGCCGACCCCGTCTTCGTTGTCCATGCCCACCTCCATGTCCAGGCCAAAGCGGCCGCGCTGCAGGGTGAGGCCGGTGGCGGCGCCGTCCAGGTTCATGCGGGCGTAGGGGGCGAGGCTGCCGGCCCACATGTCCTCCTGGCGGATGGTGAGGCTCAGGATTTCCTCGTCGGGGCCTTTGCCGTCCACCTGCCAGCGGCCTTCCACGCGGGCGAACAGGCCGTTGTCGGTGCGGGCGTCCATGCCGCCGCCCCAATCCAGCGAGGTGCCGTCGTGGCCGTCGCCGGAATCCACGCGCGCCGACAGGGTGATGAACGGCCGCAGGGCGGCGCCGCCGTCCAGGGTGAAAGCGACGCCGCCCTCAAGGCCGGCGTTGACGCGCACGGCGGTGCCGTTGACCGAGCGCAGGGTGGCGCGGCCGCTGCTGAATTCGGCGGCGTCCAGTTTGGCGTTGGCGACGGTGCCGGCGAGGTGCAGTTTAATGCCCTCCACCGGCGCAACCTCGGCGCCGAGGCCGGCGGTCACGACCTCCACGTCGGTTTTCACCGTGCCGTTGTCGTTGTGGGTTTCGCTGATTTCGGCGTCGCCGGTGCCGTAGCCGATGGTGGCCCACACCCAGCCGCCGCCGTCCAACTGGCCGGTCATGTAGGGATGCACGCTCAGCAGGTCGCTCTCCAGTTTGCTGCCGAGCACGTCGGTCATGGTGTCGTCAATGTCAACCTCGCTGTCGGTGTGGGCCAGGGAGACGCCGAGCAGGCCGTTGTTCCACGCGCGGTCAAAGCCGATGTGCCACGAGGTGGTGTCGCTGTTGTAGCGGACGCCGCCGGTGTCGCCGTCGGAGGAGACGCGGCCGCCGGAGGCCCACACGCCGCCGCCGCCGTGGCCGCCATGGTTCATGGCGAAAGAGGTTTTGGCGAGGATTTCTTTCATGTCGCCGCCATCTTCGCCGCCGCTGACGCCGAAGTTGATGCCGTTGCGCACGTGGGGGTTGGCGGCCCAGGCGCCACGAGCGGATTCCCGCTGGGCGGCGGTGGCGGTGGTGACGGTTTTGCCGCCGATGGTGAGGGGCCCGCCGCCGCCGGTGGCGGCGGTGCGCAGGCGGTCGCCGATGGCGCCGGCGGCCAGTTGGCCGACGCTGCGCGCCAGGGATTCCAGCGGCGCCTTCAGCCGTTCCACCCGGCGCGCCTCGTCCGCTTCGGGTTCACGGTCCACGACGCTCACGGTGAGCGACTGGCGGGTGGGGCTGAAAACCACGGTGCCGCCGCCCATCTCGCTATTGCCAACGCTGGCGGTGAGGGTGATGTCGTACGGGCTAGTCGGGTTGTTGTTGGGGTCGGTGGCGGTGACGGTGAACGTCATCTCCGCCACCGGCGCATCGGCGACGGGGACGGCGATTTCGACGCTGTTAGCGGAAAGGACGATGCAGGCAGAGTTGCCGCCCGCGCCGCAGTTCGCGGGGTCGCCGGTGGCCTCCACACCCACGGTCACCACCGCCGCCGGGGTTTGGGTGAGGGAGACGCGGTAGGTCGCCATCGCCGACTTGGGTGAGGTATTGCCACGGATGGCGATGGTGGACGGGCCACTCAGGGTGACGGTGGGGGCGCGGTCGCCATCGTCGGTGACGGTGACAGCGGCGGTGGCGCCGCTGATGCCGGTGTCGGTATCACCGAAGCCGGCGGTGGGCTGGGTGAGGGTGACTGTCAACGTGGCACTGCCCTCAATGACGTTGTCGCGGGGGATGGCGACGGGGACGGTTGTGGATCCGCCGGTGGACAGGCGGACGGTGCGGGGCTCGGTGGTGACGGCGCCGCTTGCGGTCCAGGCGACGGTGGCGGGGGTCGTGGGCACGTTCGTGGCACCCATGGTGGCGCTCAGGGTGATGGTGAAAGTGACGGTGTCACCCTCGACGGCGGTGGCCGGGTCGGGGGCGGCGATGCTGAAACTGCGCGGGATTTGGCGGTAGGTTACGGTGGCGGTGCCAGTGTCGGATGTGGTGACGGCGTCGCCGCTGCCGGGGGCGGCGATTGTGGCATTGGCCAGGGTGACGGTGAGGGTGCGCGTTCCCATGTCCAGGTCGTTGTTGGGGATGTTGATACGGATGATGCCGCTACGCTCGCCGGCCGGAATGTCGATGCTACCCATGGCCGGACTGGGGGTGCCGCCCATGTCGCTGATACTTGCGGCGAAGTTGACGGTGACCACGCCGGCACTGGCTTTGGTCAGGTTGACGGTGAACTCGGCGCTACCGCCTTCCCGCACGCCGTCGGCATCGTTATCGACGGTGATGGTGATGTCGTCGTTGTCGGTAATCATGCCGGTGGCGGTGTAG
>RKSH01000156.1 GCA_007570945.1 Gammaproteobacteria bacterium
TGCGCCCGCCGTTTGTCGCGGAAGTGGGGTTGTTCGGGCGGCCCACACTGGAGCATAACTTTGAAACGTTGTTCCGCGTGCGCGACATCGTGGAAAAGGGGCCGCAATGGTTCACCTCGCACGGCCGCCGCGGGCGCACAGGCCTGCTTTCGTTTTCGGTCAGCGGCCGGGTGCGCAAGCCCGGCGTTTATGAGGCGCCGGCCGGCATCAGCGCGCGTGAGTTAATCGACGAATACTGCGGCGGCATGGCGGATGGCCATGAGTTTTACGGCTACTTTCCCGGCGGCGCCTCCGGCGGAATTTTGCCGGCCGCGCACGGTGATGTGCCGCTGGACTTTGACACGCTGCATGAGCACGGCTGCTTTATCGGCTCGGCCGCGGTCATCGTGTTGTCGCACCAGGACAGCGCCCGCGCCGCCGCGCTGAACGCGATGAAATTTTTCTCCCATGAATCCTGCGGCAAGTGCACGCCATGCCGGGTCGGCACCGCCAAAGCGGTGATGCTGATGGAGAAAAAAACCTGGGACCGGCCGCTGCTGGAGGAGCTCGCCCACACTATGGCCGACGCCTCCATCTGCGGCCTCGGCCAGGCCGCGCCGAATCCCATGCGGTGTGTGGTAAAGTATTTTTCCGAGGAATTAATTTAATGCCCGGAAAAACACAAAAACAGCGCATCATTGAAGTACGGAACGGCGCCGACGGCAAAGGTGCTGCCACCGGTAACAATGCCGCGTGGTCGTGCGGCTGTGGCTATGAGTTGCCGTTAGTCGGAACAACCCTCCAGGCAGCAACCCCGGTGGTGTGCACGGGGTGCGGCAAGAAATACTATTTGCGTCCCCAAGAGGGAAACGGGAGCAGTGTTGGCCATGTTGAGGGGGGCTGAATAGCCATGTTCACGCCCCAGTCGCCCGAAACTGTAGCCTTCACCCTCAACAACGCCGCCGTCACCGCCGCCCCCGGCGAAACCATCCTCCAGGCCGCCGAGCGCCACGGGGTTGGCATTCCGCGCCTGTGTTACCAGGATGGCATGCGCCCCGACGGCAACTGCCGGGCCTGTGTGGTGGAGGTTGAGGGCGAGCGCGTGCTGGCGCCGGCCTGTTGCCGGCGGCCGGCGGCGGGGATGGTGGTGACCAGCGACTCGGGGCGCGCGCTGGCGGCGCAGAAGATGGTGCTGGAACTTCTGCTGTCGGACATGGCCGCGGCCGAGCGCACACTTGCCAGTGAACTCAACCGCTGGCGCGATGCGCTCGGTGTTGGCTCGCCGCGGTTTCCGTCGCGTGCGCAGCCGCCGGCCGACCTGTCGCATCCGGCCATCGCGGTGAATCTCGACTCGTGCATTCAATGCACCCGCTGTGTGCGCGCCTGCCGCGAGGAGCAGGTGAACGACGTCATCGGTTACGCCGGGCGCGGCGCCGCGGCGGCCATTGTTTTCGACCTCGGTGACGCCATGGGCGGCAGTTCATGCGTCGGTTGCGGCGAGTGCGTGCAGGCGTGTCCCACCGGCGCGCTGATGCCGGCTGGCGGCGCCGGCATGTGCAAGGCCGACCGCACGGTGGATTCGGTCTGCCCCTACTGCGGCGTCGGCTGCCTGTTGCGCTACCATGTCAAGGACGGCCGCATCCTCCATGTGCAGGGCCGCGATGGACCCTCCAACCACCGCCGTTTGTGCGTTAAGGGCCGCTACGGCTTTGACTACGTAACCCACCCCCACCGTTTAATGCGCCCGTTGCTGCGCCGCGCCGATGCGCCGCCCAAGTCGGCGGACTTCACCATGGATCCCGGCGATGCCGGCGCCGTTGCGCAAGTGTTCCGCGAAGCCGACTGGGACGAGGCGCTGGATTTCGCCGCCGGCGGACTGCGCCGCATCCGCGACCGGCACGGCGGTGAGGCCCTGGCCGGCTTCGGCTCGGCCAAGGGCAGCAACGAAGAGGCCTACCTGTTCCAGAAACTGGTGCGCACCGGTTTCGGCACCAACAATGTGGACCACTGCACGCGCCTGTGCCACGCCTCCTCGGTGGCGGCGCTGCTGGAGGGCATCGGCTCCGGCGCGGTGTCCAACCAGGTCGCCGACTGCCTTGATGCCGAAGTGATTGTCGTCATCGGCGCCAACCCCACCGAGAACCACCCGGTGGCCGCCACTTTCATGAAGAATGCCGCGCGCGCCGGCCGTACGTTAATTGTGATGGACCCGCGCCGCACCGACCTGGCGCGCCATGCGAATTGCTTTCTGCAGTTTAACCCCGACACCGACGTCGCGTTGTTGAACGCCATGATGCACACCATCCTCGCCGAAGATTTGTGCGACGATGATTTCATCCGCGAGCGCACCGCTGATTTTGAAAAACTGCGCGACAATGTCGCCGCTTTCAGCCCCGAAAGCATGGCGCCGGTGTGCGGCATCGACGCCGCCACCATCCGCGAGGTCGCGCGCCGCTACGCAACCTCGGCCGCCTCCATCATTTTCTGGGGCATGGGCATCTCGCAGCACACTCACGGCACCGACAACGCCAGATGCCTCATTGCGCTGGCGCTGATGAGCGGGCAAATCGGCCGCCCCGGCACCGGCCTGCACCCGTTGCGCGGCCAAAACAACGTGCAGGGCGCCTCCGATGCCGGACTCATTCCGATGATGTTTCCCGACTACCGCCGGGTGGACGGTGACGGCCGCGCCGGTTTTGAATCGGCCTGGGGCGCGGATCTCAGCGGCAAGCCCGGGTTGACGGTGGTGGAAATCATGCACGCCGTCAGCGATGGAAAAATTCGCGGCATGTACATCATGGGCGAGAACCCGGCCATGTCCGACCCCAACCTGCACCACGCCCGCGCCGCCCTGGCCGCGCTGGAGCATTTGGTGGTGCAGGATTTGTTTTTGACCGAAACCGCGTTCCTCGCCGATGTGGTGCTGCCGGCCTCGGCGTTCCCGGAGAAGACCGGCACCTTCACCAACACCGACCGCCGCGTGCAGTTGGGCCGCGCCGCGCTGCCGCTGCCCGGCGACACGCGCCAGGATTTGGACATCATTCAACAGCTCGCGCGCCGCCTCGGCCTGGAATGGAACTACGTCGGCAGCCGGGAGGTGTTCGCCGAGATGCGCGGCGTGATGCCGAGCATCGGCGGCCTGAGCTGGGAGCGCCTTGAGCGCGAGCACTCGGTCACCTACCCGTGCGCCGGCGACGATGACCCCGGCCAGGGCGTGGTGTTCCGCGAATCGTTCCCCACCGCCGACGGCCGCGGCCGCTTCGTGCCGGCGCAACTTATGCAAGCCGACGAGTTGCCCGACGACGATTACCCCTGCGTGCTAATCACCGGCCGCCAGTTGGAGCACTGGC
>RKSH01000177.1 GCA_007570945.1 Gammaproteobacteria bacterium
CGGCGCCAATCCGGCGGATGCCGGCGACTTCACCACGCCGCTGAGCGGCAGCCTGGCCTTTGCCACCGGCGAGTCGGTGAAGACCATCACCCTGAGCGCCGCGGATGCCGATGCGGCGAATGAGCCGGTGGAGACGGTGCGGGTGACGTTGGGCGCGCTCAGCGGCGCCGACATGGCGCGGGTGGCGGTGGCGGTTGCGTCTGCTGATGCGGAGGTCACCGAGGACGACCCGGCGGCGCGGGCGGTGCGGCTGAACACGCAGGTGGCGATGTTGGGTCGGGCGGTGGCTGACCTGGCGGCGGACCTGGTGCGGCGGCGGGTTGATGCCGGCGGGAGCGGCGAGGCCAGCCTCAGCATTGGCGGCAAGGGGGTGGGTGCGGCCGGCGAGGATGATTTTGCCGCGGCGCGCGGCCCGTGGGCGGCCAATCCCTTTGAGCGCGGTTTGATGATGGGGCAAGCCGGCGGCGGCGGCGAGGCGATGTCTTCCTCGGCCATTGTCCGCCAGACGGCGTTTCAGTTTAATGCCGGGCGCATGGGATTGGATGTGTGGGGCGCCGGCGGCGAGTTGTCGGCCGGCGGCGAGCATGCCGGCGCCAACTATGACGGCGAGGTCAGCGCCTATCACATCGGTTTTGACCGGCGCTGGCGGGACGGCGGGCTGGCCGGGGTGGCCTTGGCGCACATGTCGGCGGAGATGGATTTGCGCGATGCGGTGAATGACAACAATCGTCTGACCGCCAATCTGTTCGGCGTGCATCCCTATGTGACCCGGCGCTGGGGCGAGCGGGCGCGGCTGTGGGCGACGGTGGGCTATGCCGACGGTGACGCCGAGTTGGTTGAGGACGCCGCCGGCATCACGCGCACCGGCCGCACGGATCTAAGCGTGATGGCGGCGAGCGCCGGGCTGGAGTTCGGCGCGCGGGTGCGCCTGCGGCTGGGCGCGTCGCTCAGCCGGGCAAAGTTGGACGGCGGCGTGTTTGCCAACAGCAACAATCTGCGCTTCCCCACCACCACCACCCACACCCTGCGCCTCACCGGCGGCATGGAGGCCGGCGTTTCCATTGCGCTTGGCGCCGGCCAGGTGCGGCCGTTTGTGACCACAGACGCAAGAAGCGACGTCGGCGACGGCGACACCGGCAGCGCGGTGGATGTGGGCGGCGGCGTGGAATGGCGGGGCGACAGTTTGCACTTGCGCCTCCATGGCAGCGGTCACCTCTACGGCGACGGCGCCGATGAGGACAGCCTAACTTTCACCGTCCGCCGCTCCGGCCGCGCACTGTCGCCGTTTGCGACCCTGGGACGCGACAGCAGCAGCGGCGGCCTGCGCTGGAACGCCGGCCGGCTGAGCGTGGATATGGAACTCGGCATGAGCGAGGACGACCTCAGCCTGCGCAAACTGCTGAGCGGGGAAGTGCGGTTCTAGGTCAGGAAGGGATTGCGGCGGACGATGGTCTGCCCGCGCTCGGCGCCGGTGGAGATAATGTCCATGCTGAGGCCGGCGGCTTCCTCCACGCGCTCCACATAGCGCCGCGCATTGGCGGGCAGTTTGTCGAAAGCGGTGAGGCCGGCGGTGGATGTTTTCCAGCCGGGCAACTCTTCAAACACCGGCTCGCATTCGGCCAGTGCATGAGCCCCGGCCGGCGGCAACTCCACCACCTCGCCGCGCCGGCGGTAGGCGGTGCACAGCAGCACCGGGTCCAGCGCATCCAGCACGTCCAACTTGGTCAGGCCCGCCGAGGTCATGCCATTCACCTGGCGCGCGCGGCGCAGGGCGGCGGCGTCCAGCCAGCCGCAGCGGCGCGGGCGGCCGGTGGTGGCGCCAAACTCGGCGCCGCGCTCGGCCAGCAGGCGGCCGGCTTCGTTGTGCAACTCGGTGGGAAAGGGGCCGCCGCCGACGCGGGTGGCGTAGGCCTTGGTAATGCCGAACACGCCGTCAATGGCGGTGGGGCCCACGCCACTGCCGGCGGCGGCGCAGGCGGCGGTGGTGTTGGAGGAGGTGACGAAAGGGTAGGTGCCGTGGTCAAGGTCCAGCATGGCGCCCTGTGCGCCCTCAAACAGCACCGATTTGCCGGCGCGGATGAGCGCGTCCAGCAACGCGCCGCAGTCGGCCATCAGCGGGGCGGCATCGTCGGCGGCGCGCAGAATTTCGTCGCGGGTGCGGGCAAAATCCACCGCCCCGGCGCCGTAGTGGGCAAGGAGAAAATTGTGAAACTTCACCTGCTCGCCCAGCGCCGCCGAGAAGTGGGCGGCGTCGGCGGTGTCCTCAAAGCGCACCGCGCGCCGCGCCGCCTTGTCCTCATATGCCGGGCCAATGCCGAGATGGGTGGTGCCGATGGCGCGGCCGCCGAGGGCGCGCTCACGGGCCTTGTCCAGGGCGGCGTGTGACGGCAGAATTAGCGGGCAGCCGCCGCTCACCCGCAGCCGCTCTCGCACCGCCACCCCTTGCGCCTCCAACATCGTGATTTCGGCGCACAGCGCGCCCACCGACAGCGCCACGCCGTTGCCAATCACGCACACCACATGCTCGCGCAGGATGCCGGACGGCACCAGATGCAGGACGGTTTTCCTGCCGCCGGTGACCAGCGTGTGGCCGGCGTTGTGGCCGCCCTGAAAGCGCGCCACCGCATCGCAGTGGGCGGTGAGCAGGTCCACCAGTTTGCCCTTGCCCTCGTCGCCCCACTGGGCGCCGATGACCGCAATGTTTTTCGCCATCAGACTCGGTTCCCGGTGACCCGCCATTCGCCATCGGCGCCGCGCTCCAGTTTGCGGCCGGCCGCGGTTTCCTCCTCCGGCAGGCGCACCACCACCCGCTCGCCCTTGTTGCGCAGGCGGTCGATGGCGGCGCGCAGTTCGGGGTCGCGGTCCCACGGGGCGGTGATGGCGTCGGTGATGGTTTGCGCGGTCCGGGCGGTTTGCGCGATTTGCCTGAGGTCGGTGCTGAAGCCGGTGGCCGGGCGGGCGCGGCCGAAAGCGGCGCCGATGTCGTCGTAGCGGCCGCCGAGGGCCAGCGCGTTGCCGCGGCCGGCGGTGAACACGGCGAACACCACGCCGGTGTGGTAGCGGTAGCCGCGCAACTCGCCGAGGTCAATGTGCAGCGGCACTTCCGGGCACAGCGCGGCCACCTCCTCCGCCACCGTGCGCAGGTTGGCCAGCGCGTGTTGCACCGGCGGCGCGGCGTCACCGAGCTTCTCGGCGGCGCGCTGCAGCACCTCGCCGCCGCCGCTTAGTTCGGCCAGGGCCGCAAACCGCTCGCGTTGCCGCGCCTCGAGGCCGGCGGCGTCCAGCAGGGCGGCGGCGTCGGGCGCCGACTTGCGCTGCAGCGCGTCAAACAGCGCATCGCGCATCTCCATGCTGAGCCCGCAGGCCGCGGCCAGGCCGCGGTAGATGCCCACATGGCCAAGGTCAAGGTGCGGCGCGGCCACCCCCAGCCGGCGCAGCATGCCAAGCATGACCTGGATGATTTCGCAGTCGCCGCGCGGGCCGGCGCTGCCGAACAACTCGGCGCCGCACTGCAGCGACTCGCGCTCCACGCCGGGCTCGCCGGCATGCGCGCGCAACACCGGCCCGGCGTAGCACAGCCGCGCCGGCGCATCCAAGCCCAGCACCCGCGCATCCAGCCGCGCCACTTGCGGCGTCATGTCCGGGCGCACGCCCATCATGCGGCCGGAGGCGTGGTCCACCACCTTGTAGGTCTGCAAGTCCAGGTCCTCGCCGCTGCCGGTGAGCAGCGAGTCCACAAACTCCACCAGCGGCGGGCGCACCAGTTCGTAGCCGCAACCGCCAAGCCAGCGCAGGGCGGCGGCGCGCAGACGTTCCACCGTCCATGCCTCGGCCGGCAGGATGTCGCGCACGCCGTCCGGCAGCAGCCATGGATTTTTGGTGTTCATCGGGTCGGTGCCGGCGCCCGGAGGTGAGGGTGAAAGTCGCCGCGCCGTCGGCAGGGGGCAGGGCGGCGGTTCAGTTGGCGCTGTCGCCGAGTTCCTTGAAATAGCGGAAAAATTCCGAATCCGGCTCAAGGACGATGAGATCCTCCTTGGCGCCGAAAGCCCGTTTGTAGGCGTTCAGCGAGCGGTATAACTTGTAGAACTCGGCGTCGCGGCCGAAAGCCTCGGCGAAAATCGCCGTCGCCTGGGCGTCACCCTCGCCGCGCATGAGTTGCGCCTGCCGCTCGGCGTTGGCCAGCAGGATTTTTACCTGGCGGTCGGCGTCGGCTTGGATTTCCTCGGCTTTTTCGGCGCCTTCAGCGCGGAATTCCTTGGCCACGCGGTCGCGCTCGGCCTCCATCCGCCGGTACACGCTCTCGCTGACAGTCTTGTCCAGGTCCACCCGCTTCAGGCGGACATCCACCACTTCAACGCCGATCTCGGCCGCCTCCTCATCCACCGCGCGGCGGACATCGTCCATGATGAGGGCGCGGTCGGCGGAAATCACTTCTTTGACCAGGCGGTTGCCGAATTGCTGGCGCAAACTGGAGTTCACCCGCTGCGCCAGCCGGGTGCGCGCGCGCGCCGGCACGCCGCCGACGGTGACGAAGTATTTCTGCACATCGCGCACCCGCCACTTGACGAAAGAATCCACCACCAGATTTTTCTTCTCGCTGGTCAGGTAGCGCTCGGCCTCGGCGTCCATGGTCTGGACGCGGGCGTTGAATTTTTGCACGTTCTGGATGAACGGAATCTTAAAGTGCAGACCGGGGAGGTCGTAGTCGCGCACCACCTCGCCGAACTGGAAGACGATGGCCTTCTCGCGCTCGTCCACCGTGTAGACACTCTGCGAGGCCAGCGCCAGGGCGATGGCGGCGGCAATCAGCAGCAGTTTGATGCGCATGCTCATGGCAGCAGACTCCGCCCGATGCGCCCGGCGCTGCGCTGCTCTGGCGCGTATTCACCGCCGCCGCTTGTCGTCGCCGCGCCGCCGGAGGATGGCGCGGCAGAGTCGGCGTTTTGCCTGCGCACCAACTGGTCGATGGGCAGGTAGAGAATGTTGTTGCCGCCCTCCTGGTCGATGAGCACTTTGCTGGCCTTGCTGAACACCTCTTCCAGCGATTCAAGGTACAGGCGGGTGCGCGTCACATCCGGCGCGCGCTGGTATTCGGTCAGCACCTGCGAAAAGCGCCCGCCCTCACCCTGGGCGCGGGCGATGGTTTGGGCGCGGTAAGCCTCGGCCTCCTGAATGATGCGCACCGCCGCCCCCCGCGCGCGCGGCAGCACGTCGTTGGCGTAGGCGTTGGCTTTGTTGATTTCGCGCTCCTTGTCCTCGCGCGCCTTGACCACGTCGTCAAAGGCCTCCTTGACCTCGCCCGGCGGCTGCGCGTCCTGCGCCTCCAGGGCGCGGATGTTGATGCCGGTCTGGTAGCGGTCCAGCATCTGCTGCAACAGTTGGCGCGCCTCGCTGGCCACCCGGTCGCGGTCGGTGGTCAGCACGTCGTCCATGCGGCTACGCCCGACAATCTCGCGCACCGCGCTCTCGGTGGCCTGGCGCACCACGGTGTCGGGCGGCTCGGTGACGTTGAACAACAGGTGGCGCGAATCCTTGATGTCGTACTGGACGGCAAACTGGATGTCGATGATGTTCTCGTCCTGGGTCAGCATCAGCGACTCGTCCGGCACCGGCTGCTTCTGGCCGGTGCGCTGAATGTCGCGGTAGCCGACGAAAACGATGCGAATGTTTTGCACATCCACCTCCTCCAAATTGTCCACCAGCGGCACCCGCCAGTGCCAGCCGGCCTCGGTGGTGCGGTGGAACTTGCCGAAGCGCAACTCCACGCCCTGCCTGCCTTCGGTGATGGTGTAGAAGCCGAGGGCGGCCCAGATGGCCGCCGCCACCACCGCCACCACCGCCACGCTGCGCCCGTGCAACCAAGGCGGGAGGCCGCCGCCGCCGGTGCCGCCGCCGCCGCGTTTGCCGCCCTTGCCGCCGCCGAGGAAAGCGTTGAGGCGCTCGCGGATTAGGCGCAGGACTTCGTCAAAGTCGGGCGGCTCCTGTTGCGGGCGCCGCGGCGGCTGGCGGTCTGGACCGCCGTTTTGCCGCCCGCCGGGCGGCTGGTTTGATTCATTCCACGGCATGTGATGGTTTGAGTCCGGTTAATGGTTGCAGGGGCGCCGAGTATAGCACGGCCGGCGGCGGAGGCGGCGACTCAGTCTCCGCCGTCGGCGGTTGCAGAATCGCCGTCGCCGGTGGCGCCGCCCATCCTGACCGCCCGCCCCGGCACAATGGTGGACACGGCGTGCTTGTAAACCATCTGGTTCACATTGCTGCGCAGGGTGAGCACGAATTGGTCAAAGGCCTCGATGCGCCCCTGCAGCATCACGCCGTTGACCAGGTAAACCGACACCGGGATTTTCTCGCGGCGCAGGGTGTTCAGGTAGTGGTCCTGGATGTTGTTTTTGTGCTGGCTCATGGCCGGGCATTGTGGAGGTAATCGGCGGCCAGCGCAAGTGCATTTTCGGAATCTTCACCGTTAATCCACGCCCAGCCGCGGCCGCGGCGCAGCCAGGTAAGTTGGCGCTTGGCCAGTTGGCGGGTGGCGGCGACAGCGGCGCCGCGCATCTCGGCGTAATTTAACTCGCCGGCCAGATGCGCGCACGCTTGGCGGTAGCCCACCGCGCGCATGGCCGGCGAGGCCGCGCTCACCCCCGGCCGCGCCAGCAGACGGCGCGTTTCCTCCACCAGTCCGGCGGCCAGCATTGCATCAAAACGCCGCGCAATGTTCCGGTGCAGCGCCGCGCGCCGCGCCGGGGCGAGGACGATGCGAATCACCGGCTCCGGCAGCGCGCCGCCGCCCCCGCCCTCACCCTCAAGCAGCGCGCTCATGGTTTTGCCGCCGGTGATGCACACCTCAAGCGCGCGCTGAATGCGCTGGCGGTCGCCGGGGGAAATGCGCGCCGCGCTTTTGGCGTCCATGGCGCGCAGTTTTTCATGCATCGCCGGCCAGCCCCGGGTTTGCGCCTCGCGCAGGATTGCCCGCCGCACCCCGGCATCGGCGGCCGGCATTTTTGCCAGGCCATCCTCCAGCGCCTTGAAATAAAACATCGCCCCGCCCACCAGCGCCGGCATGCGGCCGCGCGCTTGCACTTCTTTAATCAGGCGCAGCGCATCGGCGCGGAACTCAGCGGCGGAGTAAGTCTCATGCGGCTCGCGAATGTCCACCAAGTGGTGCGGCAATGCGGCGCGCTCGGCGGCGGATGGTTTGGCGCTGCCGATGTCCATCCCCCGGTAGACTTGCACCGTGTCCACACTCACCACCTCCATCTTCAGCCGTCGACCGAGCGCGGCGGCCAGCGCACTCTTGCCCGAGGCCGTGGGCCCGGCCAGCAGCAGCGCCGCCACTGTCAGCGCCCGCGCAGGAACCAACGATCCATCTCGGCCAGCGGAATTCGGCGGTAGGTCGGGCGGCCGTGGTTGCACTGGCCGGCGCGCTCGGTCTCTTCCATCGCCCGCAGCAGCGCGTTCATCTCGTCTCTCCCCAGTTTGCGGTTGGCGCGCACCGAACCGTGGCAGGCCATGGTGGACAGGACGCGGTTGACTTCTTCTTCAACCCGCGCCGATGCGCCGTGGGCGGCGATGTCGGCCAGCACGTCGCGCAGCAATTGCACGGCATCGCCGCCGGCCAACAGTTGCGGCGCCTCGCGCAACAGCAGCGACAACTCGCCGCCGCGCGCAATGGCAAAGCCCATGCGCCGCAGCATGTCTTCATGCGCAAAGGCCAGTTCCATCTCCGCGGCGCTGAGCGCGAGGTGCGCCGGCGCCAGCAACTTTTGGCGGCGCACTTCGGTTTGTTGGTACTCGCGCTTCAGTTTTTCGTACGTGATGCGCTCGTGCGCGGCGTGCATGTCCACCACCACCAACGAGTCGCCGGCCTGCGCCAAAATGTAAACGCCGTGCAGTTGCGCGATGGCAAAACCCAGCGGCGCCTCCGGGCCGCCGGTGCAAATCATGGCGCCGGCGCCCACACCGTCATCCAAGCCGTGCAGGTCCCGGTACGCGTTCAGTGAGTCCTGCACCGCGGCGGCCAGGGAATGCCGGTGCCGCGGCGGCGGATAACGGTGGCCCGGCGGCGGTGACGGCGGCGGCGCAGGTGATGGCCCGGCATGCGAAGGCGGCGGCGCCGACGTTGAAAATGACGCCGCCGCCGGACGCTCACCGGCAATGGCGGCGGCGATGGCGTGGCGGACAAAATCATGCACCGCGCGCGGGTCGCGAAAACGCACCTCGTGTTTTGCCGGGTGCACGTTCACGTCCACCGCCGCCGGTTCCAGGTCAAGGTAAAGCGCCAGCGACGGATGGCGGCCGTGGTAAACCACGTCCTGGTAGGCCTGGCGGATGGCGTGGTTGATTTGGCGGTCGCGCACCCAGCGGCGGTTTACATAAAAATACTGCTGGTCGGGCTGGCTGCGCGTCGCCGTCGGCCGGCTGACCCAGCCGTGCAGTTGCATGCCCGCGGCGCGGCGCGCGACGCTGAGGGCAGCGGCGGCAAAGGCCTCGCCCAGCACCGCCGCCGCCCGCGCCAATGAAAACCCGCCGCCGTTCGCCGCCGGGAAATGCGCGGCATCGCGGCCGTTGTGGCGCAGGGTGAGGGTGACGCCGAAGTCGGCCAGGGCCAGGCGGCGGACGGTGTTTTCCAGATGGCGAAACTCGGTGGCAGCGCTCTTGACAAACTTGCGCCGCGCCGGCGTGTTGAAAAATAAATCGCGCACCGTCACCACCGTCCCCGCCGTCATGGCCAGCGGCCGCGGCGCGGAAACCTCGCCGCCCTCGCAACGCACCTCCCAGCCGGCATCGCCGTCCGCCGTGCGCGAGCGCAAACCAAGCCGCGCCACCGCGCCGATGCTGGGCAGCGCCTCGCCGCGAAAACCAAGCGTGGACACCGCCGCCAAATCCTCCGCCGCGCGCAACTTGCTGGTGGCATGCCGCGCCAGCGCCAGCGGCAAATCGTGCGGATGAATGCCGCAGCCGTCATCCGCCACCGCCACACTCTGCACCCCGCCGCGCTCGGCATCAATCCGAATCTCAGCCGCGCCGGCGTCCATGCTGTTCTCCACCAATTCTTTTAACAACGAAGCCGGCCGCTCAATAATCTCCCCGGCGGCAATCTGGTTGACCAGCGTGCCGTCAAGTCTCGCAATGCGCGGCGGGGGGGGCATGGGGGGAGTATAGCGAATGGAGACCGCGCTTTGGCCACCGCAAATGGTGTTATGATGAGGACGCCGTGCCGGAAAAATGGCGGCGCGAAATGCATCCACGAAAGGCCGCAAAGAAGCCCATGATGAAAATTCAATCACTGCGGAAAGAAGAAACCGGCACTCGCGATTCTCATGTTTTGAGAGGGGATTTTGATTGCGCCCGAGCGGTTGGAAGTGGAAAAGGGTGTTTTAATGGCGGAGGTGAAGCCCCGGGTTTTCCCCCCGCAACAGGTGTGCCGGGCCGGGAAGAACTGCGTGCTCTTGTTTTTGGTCAACTTCAAGAACAAGGGTTTAATTGGTCCGACGGTTGTTTGGTCCCGCCCGAAAACAAGGACAAGGAGGATATTCGCCGCCGCCATCGGCAGGCGGTTTTGCATAACCGGGCCAGGGCGCGGAAAGTCATGGAAAGATGCGAGGGAAGCCTGCTGGCGCGCATCGCCAACGGGGTGGAGGTGGTGCCCGGGCAAATCGAGCCGGCGATTGTGGAAGTTAAATCCGGCGGCATCGATGAGTTGCTTTTTCGCTATGCGGCGCTGCATTGGAGCATCCCCATTTCGTCCGGCTACGGCCGGCGGTTGCGATTTTTAGTGATCGACCA
>RKSH01000199.1 GCA_007570945.1 Gammaproteobacteria bacterium
GGAAGTTGTGTTTTTGCCGCCGTGTGGGCGGTGGGGAAGTCGTGGTGTTGGTAGGCGTCCAGTATGATTTGGCCCGCGGACGCTCAATCTGCATCGGGCAACCCCGGGGTTTTCTGTGATGGGAAAAACCGTGGGGCTGCCCGACCTTTTTTGGCTAAGAACGTCTCACATGTGTTTGAGCCTGTTCACCCACAAGCAGACATACAAAAATCCACCTGTCAAAGCGGTGGTTCGCCCGGTGTTTCTGTCGGTTTGAGTTGTGAAAATGGTGGAATCAATGCCGGGAATGATGATTTGAGGCTTGGAAATGGCGGAATTAAGCCTGGGGACGGTGACGGCAATGCTGGAAGTGGTGGACTGAGCCTTGGGATTGGCAGTTTTGGGTTTGCAGAAACAGCGGCGGGATTAGATTAAAGAAAATTGCTTTTTATACCCATTTGCGGCCGTGCTACATTTCGCCGCACCGCACGCCCACAGATAACCAATGACCACCATCCGCGACCCCTTAACCCTCGCCAACGGCGTGGCGTTGCCGAACCGCATCGTCAAGTCGGCGATGTCCGAGGCGTTGGCGGATGAACGCGGTGATGCGAGCAACGGGCAAGTCGCCATCTACGCGCGCTGGGGCCGCGGCGGCGCCGGCATGCTGATTACCGGCAATGCGATGGTCGACCGCCGGCATCTGGAGCATCCGGCCAACTTCGTATTGGACGAACACAGCGACACGACGCGCACCCGCCGCTTGGCCGCGGCGATGAAAGGCGGCGGCGCGGTGGCATTGGCGCAACTCAACCACCCCGGCCGGCAGCAGGGCGCGGAGGATTTCGGCCATGCGCCGCTTTCCATCTCCGATGTGCGGCTGGACTTGCCGGGCTACGCGCAGCCGGTCGCGGCTGATGAGGCGGCGTTGGCCGAGGTCATCGCCAAGTTCGCGCGCGCCGCCGCGTTAGCCGAGGAAGCGGGCTTTGACGGCGTGGAGATTCACTGCGCGCACGGTTATCTGCTCAGTTCCGCGCTGTCCCCCGCCATCAACACCCGCGCCGACTGCTGGGGCGGGTCGTTGGCGAATCGCGCGCGGTTGGCGGTGGCGGTGGTGGATGCGGTGCGCCAGTCGGTCGGCGATGATTTCGTGGTCGCGGCGAAACTCAACTCCGCCGACTTCCAAAAAGGCGGATTCAGCGCCGAGGACAGCGTCGCCACGGCGGTGCTGCTGCAAGATGCCGGCGTGCATTTCATCGAGGTTTCCGGCGGCAACTTCGAGTCGCCGCTTGCCTACCAGCACAAAAGTCGCGCGGCCGAGTCGGCAACGGCGCGCGCGCCCAAGCGCAGCACCGCGCTGCGCGAGGCGTATTTCTTGGAGTATGCGCGCGCGGTCAAGGCGGCGTTGCGGATTCCGGTGATGGTGACCGGCGGCTTTCGCCAGGCGGCGGTGATGAACGCCGCATTGGCCGAAGGCGCGACCGACTTAATCGGCATCGGGCGGCCGTTCATCATCGCGCCGGAATTCCCCGCGGCGCTTTTGGATGGCCGCATCGACGCGGCCCCGGCGGTGGAGCGCGACTTCCCCGACGCGCGCGACCTCCCGCCCGGCGCGGCGCTGAACTGGTTCTGCCACCAACTCGCGCTGCACGGGCTGACCGGTAACGCCGACTTATCGCTGCCGGTGGTGGACGGTCATCGGCGTTATATCGACCGCCGACACGCCACCGCAGAACGCCTGCGCGCGACGCGTGGACTTCGCATGTAGTGGCATCCCCGGCGCCGTCCGGATGTCCGCCAGCATTTGTGGCCACAGTAACAAAATGTTGCTGTGGCCACATAGCGAGGTAACAAAATGGCAAACAGTGTCAGTTCTCCACCCGCACCCGCCCCACCGCGTCGGTCCACTGCCGCAGTAGCCGCGCCCGCGTGGATTCTTTCATCCTCGGCGTGAACACTTTTTCCACGCGGTGGTTGGCGGTGATGGTTTCGGTGTCCGGGTAGACGCCGCAGTGCAGACCGGCCAGGAGGGCGGCGCCGAGGGCGGTGGTCTCAATGACCGCCGGGCGCTCCACTTTGAGGTTGGCGATGTCGGCGAGGCGCTGCATCAGCCAGTTGTTGGCCGCCATGCCGCCGTCCACGCGCAATGATTGCGGCGCGCCGTAGTCATCCATGGCGCTGAGCAGGTCACGGGTCTGGTGGCACACCGCATCCAGGGCGGCGCGCACGATGTCGGCGGCGGTGGTGGCGCGGGTGAGGCCGAAAATGCCGCCGCGCGCGCGGGCGTCCCAGTGGGGCGCGCCAAGACCGGTGAAAGCGGGGACAAAAACCACGCCGGAGTCGTCACCGGCGGCCATGGCGGCGGCCTCGCTGTCGGCGGCGCTCCCAATCAAATGCAGGTTGTCGCGCAGCCATTGCACCGCTGTGCCGGCGTTGAACACCGAACCTTCCAGCGCGTAGCTGACGGCGCCGCCCAGGCGGCAGGCGACGGTGGTGAGCAAGCGGCGGGTGGAGGTGACGGCGGCGGCGCCGGTGTTCATCAGGGCGAAGCAGCCGGTGCCGTAGGTGCTCTTGACCATGCCGGGGGCGAGGCATGCCTGGCCGAAAGCGGCGGCCTGCTGGTCGCCGGCGACGCCGCACACCGCCGGCGCGCCGGGCAGCAGTGCGGCGCTGCCGTAGTCATCGGCGCAATTCTTAACCTCGGGCAGCATGGCGCGCGGCACCTGGAACATGTCCAGCAAGTCGTCGTCCCACTGCTGGGTGTGAATGTTGAACAGCGACGTGCGCGAGGCGTTGGTGGCGTCGGTGGCGTGCACTTTGCCGCCGCCCAAGCGCCAGATGAGGTGGCAGTCGGTGGTGCCAAACAGCAGCTCGCCGGCGGCGGCGCGTTTTCTTGCGCCGCTGATGTTATCCAGCAACCAGGCGATTTTGGTCGCGGAAAAATAGGGGTCGGCGAGCAGGCCGGTGCGCGCGGTGATGTCAGGTTCAAGGCCGCGCTTGCGCAATGCATCGCACACATCGGCGGTGCGGCGGTCCTGCCAGACAATGGCGTTGGCGATGGGCGCGCCGGTTTTCTTGTCCCACACCACGGTGGTCTCGCGCTGGTTGGTGATGCCGACGGCGGCCACCGCCAACGATTTTTGTTCCGCAAACGCGAGCACGTCGCCGCAGACCCGCACCGCCGAGCGCGCGATTTCCTCGGCGTCGTGCTCCACGTGGCCGTCGGCGGGGTAGCGCTGGGTGAGTTCCTGCTGCGCGGTGTGCAACGCGCGGCCGCCGCGGTCAAACAAAATCGCGCGGGTGCTGGTGGTGCCCTGGTCCAGGGCCAGGATGTGGGGGGCGTTCATGTTATCTGCGCCGGGCCCGGATTATAATCACGGCCATGTCCATCGCCGCAAACGCCGACAACGCGGAAGTCATCGCCGGCCTCCGCCCGCGGCGCGTGCTGGACGCCAGCGGGCTGCACTGTCCGCTGCCCATTCTTAAAGCGAAGGCCGAGTTGAACAAAATGCGCGAAGGTGAGGTTTTGCATGTGCACGCCACCGACCCGCTGGCGCCGCTTGATTTCAAATCGTGGTGCGTGCGCGCGCCGCATGACCTGGTGGGCATCGTTGAGGCCGGCGAGCGCTCCGAGTTTTACATTAAAAAAGGCGGCTGAGCCGGGGCGACCATGAAATTTTCCGCCGATGTTGAGGCAAACCACGAAAACCGCGACCCGCTGGCCGCCACCGATGCGCTGTTCAGCCGCCGCTGGTCGCCGCGCTCGTTGCGCAACACGGAAATTCCTCAAGAGATTCTGGATTCTCTTTTTGATGCGGCGCGCTGGGCGCCGTCGTGCCACAACGAACAGCCGTGGGTTTTTCTGACGCCGGGCGACGGCGAGTTTGATTTGTTTCTCAGCCTGCTGAACGAGGGCAACCAAAGTTGGGCCAAGAACGCCGCCCTCATCGGTTTCATCTGCGCGCGCAAACATTTTGCCCGCAACGGCGGCGAAAACCGCCATGCACTTTTTGACTGCGGCGCGGCGTGGATGTCGCTGGCGTTGCAGGCGTCACTGCACGGCCTGTACGCCCACGGCATGGCCGGCATTAAGCGCGGCCAGGTGCACGAAAAATTGGGCGTGCCTGAGGGCAAGTTTGAGGTGGCGTGCGGTTTTGCCGTCGGCGCGCTGGACCAGCCGGGCAAACTGCCGGCCGACCTGGCCGCGCGCGAAAAACCGTCGCCGCGCAAACCGCTGGCTGCCGTGCACTTGCGCGGAAACGCGCGCGGCGCGCTGGCACGGTAAAACGCGGCCGCAAGCCGCCGGCGCGGCGCGTCACACCTCCTCCAACTCAATCAACGTGCCGCAAAAATCCTTGGGATGCAGAAACAACACCGGCTTGCCGTGGGCGCCGGTTGTCGGCTTGCCGTCGCCGAGCGCGCTGCCGCCGGCGGCGATGATGCGGTCGCGGGCGGCGGTGATGTCGTCCACCTCAAAGCATAAATGGTGCATGCCGCCGGCCGGGCGGCGGGCGAGAAAATTGGCGATGGGCGAGTTGTCGCCCAATGGCGCCATCAATTCGATTTTGATGTTGGGCAGGGTGACGAAAACCGTGGTCACGCCGTGCCGCGGCAGGTCCAGCGGCGCCGACACTTCCGCGCCCAACATTTCGCGGTAGACTTTCACCGCCTCGGCCAGGTCGGCGGTGGCGATGGCGACGTGGTTCAGTTTGCCGATCATTTTTCAACCCCGGCCAGTTTTCCGGCGGCGGCGGTGACGGTCATGTCGCCGGCCGCCACCGCGCGCAGCAACTTCGGCATCAACCCGGCCGCTTTTTTGTCGCGGCGCAACTTATCCAGCAGCCTTTGCGCCGCCTCGCTCCACAGCCGCTCTTCGCGTTGCGCCGCGCGGCGCCGCTCCAACTCACCGCTCTCGGCCAGCGCCTTGTGGCAGCGCAAGACCGCGTCTTCCACCGCCGCCAAACTCTCGCCGCTGTGCGCCGAGCAGGTGAGCACTTCGGCGCGCCAGGCGCGGCTGCGCGGCCGCACCAGG
Source organism: Gammaproteobacteria bacterium (assembly GCA_007570945.1). Lineage (GTDB taxonomy): Bacteria > Pseudomonadota > Gammaproteobacteria > Arenicellales > Spongiicolonaceae > Spongiicolonus. The sequence continues at coordinate 5,012 of RKSH01000199.1, forward strand.
TTGAGCGCGGCGCGGCATTCGGCGGCGGTGAGGGTGGCGGCGGTGAGGGTTTCGCCATCGGCTTTGTTCACCGCCACCACATCGGCCAACTCCATCACGCCGCGCTTAATGCCCTGTAACTCGTCGCCGGCCAGCGGCGACAGCAACAGCAACAGCAGGTCGGTGACCGCCGCCGCCGCCACCTCGGACTGGCCGACGCCGACCGTCTCCACGATGACCGTGTCGTAGCCGGCGGCCTCGCACAGCAGCACCGCATCACAGGTGTGGCGGCCAACGCCGCCCAGCACGGCGCCGGCCGGTGACGGGCGGATGAACACTTCGGCGCGGCGGGTGAGGGCCGCCATGCGCGTCTTGTCGCCGAGGATGGCGCCGCCGGCGGCGGCCGACGACGGATCCACGGCGAGCACCGCCAGTTTTCGGCCGCGGTCGGCGAGGCGGTTGCCGAGGGCCTCGATGAAAGTGGACTTGCCGACGCCCGGCGCGCCGCTCACGCCGAGTCGCAGCGCGCCCCCGGCACGGCCGGCGACGCATGCCAGCAGTTGCCCGGCATGTTCACGGTCCACGTCGCGGGTCGACTCAGCCAAAGTGACGGCACGCGCCAGCGCGCGGCGTTCCCCCCTGGCGACCGCGGCGGCGAGTGCGGCGATACCGGCGGGCACCGCGCTCAATCGGCGAACTCCAGCAGCGGCTGGTCGGCGGCCAGCGTGTCGCCCGGCGCCACCAGAATTTTTTCCACCACCGCATCGCGCTCGGCGCGCAACACATTCTCCATCTTCATCGCCTCCACCACGGCGATTTCCTCACCGGCTTTAACCGCCTGTCCCGGCGCCACCGAAAGTCGAAGCAGCAACCCCGGCATCGGCGACTTCAGACTCTTCATTGACGCATGCGCCGCCTTGGCCGGCATGTGCCCCAGGTACTCGGCGGCGCGCAGCGGCAAAATCATAATGTCGGCGGTGCAACCTCCGCCCAGCACGTGGTAGTGCAAACCGTCGCGCCGAACCTGCATCACTTCCCGCTCACCGTTAATCAGCGCCTCAAAAAGTGGCGCGCCGGGCCGCCAACTGTGCAGCACGGTGAACGCCTCGGCGTCCACCTCCACCTCAAAACCCTCACCGCCATGGCCGCCGGCCGGGTTCACCGTCACCGTCCACCGCCCGCCGCCACTGAGCGCGGCCCAGCGGCCGTCCACCTCGCGCTCACAGCCCGGCGCCTGACCGGAGATGCGCGCGGCGCGGTCCTGGTAAACGCGGTGCATCACCGCCGCCGCCACAACCCGGTGCACCGCGCGGCCGTCATCACCGGCGGCCGGGTCATATGCGCCGCCGAATTCCTCGTCAATGAACGCGGTGGACAATTCGCCGCCGGTGAACCTCGGATGGCGGGCGACGGCCTGCAAAAAAGCGATGTTGTGGGACACGCCGTCCAGGTAAAAACGCGCCAGCGCGCGCGCCATGGCGGCGGCGGCCGCGGCGCGGCCATCGCCGTGGACGATTAACTTTGCAATCAGCGGGTCGTAGTAAACCGGCACCTCGCCGCCTTCCGCCACGCCGCTGTCCACGCGCACTGATTCGCTTTCCTCCGGCATCAGGCAGCGCGTGATGCGGCCGCTGGACGGCAGGAAGTTGCGCGCCGGATCCTCGGCGTAGATGCGCGCCTCCATGGCCCAGCCGGCGGCTTTAACCTGGTCCTGCGCGAGGGACAGTTTTTCACCGGCGGCGATGCGCATCATTTCCTCCACCAAGTCCAGGCCATGCACCATTTCGGTTACCGGATGCTCCACCTGCAGGCGCGTGTTCATTTCCAGAAAATAAAAATTGCGCGCCGCGTCCATGACAAACTCCACGGTGCCGGCGCTGCGGTAGTCCACCGCCCGCGCCAGCGCCGCCGCCTGCGCGCCCATGGCCGCCCGCGCCGTATCGTCCAGCAGCGGCGACGGCGCCTCCTCCATCACTTTCTGGTGGCGGCGCTGAATGGAGCACTCGCGCTCGCCAAGGTGCACCACGTTGCCGTGGTTGTCGGCGAGAATTTGAATTTCCACATGGCGCGGCTCGGCGATGCACTTTTCGACCAGCACGCGGTCATCGCCGAACGCGCTGCGCGCTTCACCGGAGGCGCGCTCAAAACCGTCGCGGCACTCACCCTCGTCGCGGGCCGCGCGCATGCCCTTGCCGCCGCCGCCGGCGCTGGCCTTAATCATCACCGGATAGCCGATGGCCGCCGCCACCTGCACCGCATGGTCGGCGTCGCGAATCACCGTGTCGTCGCCGGGAATGACATTGACGCCGGCCGCCGCGGCCAGTTTGCGCGAGTTAATCTTGTCGCCCATGGCGCGGATGGCGGCCGGCGGCGGGCCGATAAACACGATGCCGGCGGCGGCCAGGGCCTCGGCGAAGCCGGCGTTCTCAGACAGAAAACCGTAGCCCGGATGCACCGCCTCGGCGCCGCTGGCCCGGCACGCCGCAACAATCGCGTCCACATTCAAATAACTCTGCGCCGCCGCCGCCGCCCCGATGCAAACCGCCTCATCGGCTTGTTGCACATGCAGCGCGTTCACATCCGCCTCGGAATACACCGCCACCGTCCCCACCCCCAGCCGCCGCGCCGTGCGAATAACCCGGCAGGCGATTTCAGCGCGGTTGGCGATTAGGATTTTGGAGAACATGGGTTTTCCTGGTCACATGCGGTCGTATTGTCCGCGAATGGCATGAATAGTATGATAGTATATTCATTCACCCGCCACTTTTCGGAGGAAAACCCCCATGAATCACTGGACGGAAATGAGCATTCGCTACGCAAATCAGAGAAATTATCTCGATTCTCTTTTCCAAATTTATCCCACCATTCCGGATGGAATAAGGGCGATAGAGGAGGGCAAGTGGAACAAGGTGGAGGAGGCGTTCGAGAAACAGGACAACAAATCCATGATAACTGCGTTGTTTCAGTTGGATAAATTCCCAATTAAGGACCCGTATGTTGCATACATGCGGCGCGATGGGGGGTCTATAAAACGGAATCCCCATACTGTTGCTCGCATTAGCGGGAGAGTTTATGAGATGGGGCTGAGCAGAATTTCCGAAATTTGCTCGGAGCCTGCTGAGACCAATCGGCAGATTGGCCCTATGTTTAAAAGGTGGCTTGAGAAAGGCCGCTTGGGATACAAGCCGGTTTCGTTGTATAAGTTCAAATCTAATAAAGACAACGCCATTTTGGATGGCGGGGACCGTGCACTTGCGCAATTTGCCCGGGACCAACTGAACTATAGGGGTGATAAAGGATTGGATTTTGTCGCCCGTTTTAATGGAAAATACGTGCTCGGAGAAGCGAAATTTCTCACGGATTTTGGCGGGCACCAATATGCCCAGTTTAACGATGCTGTTTCGATTTTTAATGAAACAGAACTCGATGCCATTCCCGTCGCCATATTGGATGGGGTCCTTTACATCAAAGGACGGCATAAAATGTATAAGCACTTGCAGGATAATCCTGAACAAGATATCATGAGCGCTCTCGTATTGAGAGAATTCCTCTACCAAATATGAGGAAAACATGCTCCTGAATTACACCGGCAAGAAGACCGAAAAAGAAATTCTCCGCCATGGGGAGAAGGCCGTGCTGCGACGCCTCTCCGGTCCCGAGTCTGCCAATAACCTGCTGGTATGGGGGGAAAATCTTGCGGTGATGAAAACGCTTGCCAATGACTTTTCTCTGAAGGGAAAAGTGAATTTGGTGTACACTGACCCTCCTTTCTCAACCAATTGCGAATTCAAGATTGGCGATGACCGGGTCGCCACTGTTAGCATGAGCAATTCGGACAAAACAGCATACCGCGACAAGATTAGCGGCGCCGAATTCATGGAATTTTTGCGCGAAAGGTTCGTCCACTTGAGGGAGTTAATGAGTGAGCATGGGTCTATCTATGTTCACATAGATTACAAAATTGGCCACTACGTTAAAGTGGCAATGGATGAAATCTTTGGCGCGAGAAATTTCAGAAATGATATTTCTCGCATAAAATGCAATCCGAAAAATTTTCGGAGGAAAGCATATGGGAATATCAAGGACATGATTCTTTTTTATTCCCTAAGCGGCCATTCCACTTGGAATGACCCGACAGAACCGTTCACACAACAGGATACGGACTCTCTGTTCAAAAAGACCGATGAATTCGGGAGAAAATACACCACAGTTCCGTTGCACGCCCCGGGAGAAACCGAAAGTGGGAAAACCGGAATGAAGTGGCGTGGCATGTCTCCGCCCAAAGGCAGACACTGGAGAAGCGCTCCTGAAAATTTGGACCGTCTCGATGAGATGGGCCTGATTGAATGGTCCTCCAATGGCGTCCCGAGAAAAAAAATATACGCGGACGAAAAGCGCGGAAAAAAAATGCAGGACATATGGAAATTCAAAGACTCCATGCGTCCACTGTATCCCACCGAGAAAAACATCAGTATGATGGAGGCAATCATTGGCGCATCTTCCGCCCCGGGCGACTTGGTCATGGATTGTTTTTGCGGTTCGGGGACCACGCTTGTTGCCGCCTGGAATCTCGGAAGAAGATGGATTGGCATTGACGAATCCAAGCGTGCAGTGGACGTTGCAAAAAAAAGGCTTGGCAAAATCCATCACCATGCGAAAAAAGACGGTTGGGGGTTTTTTGTTCAAGACACCGGACAAGCCCTTAAAACAGCAACCGGCGGATAAGTTCTCCGCCGGTTGCTGTTATTGGCTTATTATTCTAAACGCGCTCATCATCGAA